>CALXXB010000006.1 GCA_944392525.1 uncultured Clostridia bacterium
AATATATATTTATAAATATAAAAGAGAAGCTAAAACAATCTTAGCTTCTCTTTTGGCACTTAGCATAAAAAGGTTACCTTTTCTTTCCAAAAATTTCTTCAAAGATACTTTTTGCATCATCATTTTTCGGTTTTGTCTTAGGTGAATCAATCGTAGGATTGTGGTACACATATGCACCATCCTTACTAATTCCGACAAAGTCAAGGTAGATGATACCTGTCTTGTGAGAATAATTGGACATAAGAAATCCCTTCTAGTTTGAATGCCAATTACTTAGATAAATAAATTATATAATGATTTGTTATGATTATCAATAAATATGATCAAATAAATCTAAAATAGATACTTTTAAGGCTTTAGAGAAGCCAACAAGTTCAAAATCAGTGATAAATTTTTTACCATTTTCAAGTTTTGAGATATCAGAGCGGCTTATTTGATATCCCATTACTTGCATTCTGGCACATAATTCATCTTGAGTTACTTTTTGTTCTTTTCTTATTTTTTTAATATTTTTTCCACAAACATTATAGATGTTATTAGTGATTTTAGATTTCTTCATAAAAACTCCTTCTTTTTGTTCTATTTTTGAACATTTTTCTTGATTTTATTACAAAGAAATGTTAAAATTGTTCCATAATAGAACAAAGGAGGAATATAATAATGAAAACACTAAAGGAAGGGAAAAAGGGAATAACACTTATAGCGTTAGTAATTACAATTATTGTGCTTTTAATCTTAGCAGGAGTTTCAATTTCAATGTTAACTGGACAAAATGGAATACTAACACAAGCACAGACAGCAAAAGAAGAAACAGAAAAAGCAAGCATAATTGAACAAGCTAAAACTGACATTTTAGGAATACAATCAGGAGGAGATATAAGTTTAACACAAGGACAATTAAAAGATATATTAAGCAAATATTTTGCTCCTGTACCAGATGATGTTGATACATATGATGTCTTAACAACAATAGATGGAAAATACGAAATAGCAGTATCAGATATATACGATGGAGAGCTAATAACACCTCCAATAACAGCAGCAAATTTTCCAGTATCAGATTATGGAGCAATAGTAAATGGTTATAACTGTACAAATAATGCAGGAGTAAATGCTTGGAAAATATTCTATTCAGATAAAAATAATATATATATAATAGCAGATGATTATATACACAAAGATTATTGCCCTAATTCAGCAAATAATACAATATATGATAAGGGTAATGGATACAAATTATCAATGGATAGAGTAGTAAATGATTATCAAGGTTCACAAGATATAACTGATGAAAGAATAAAAGCATTAAATAATGATTATTTTAATGTAAAGTATATTCAAGCGTAAAAAGTAATATGAAAGCAACAGCATATATGTTAGATATAGATGTATGGAGTGTATTTGCAGGAGATAAAGCAGAATATGCAATAGGAGGACCGACAATAGAAATGTTTTTTTATTCATATAATGAAAAATATGGAACAAATTATGTAGCAAAAGCAACAAGCAATCTTGGATACCAATTTGGAAGTGATAATGCAAACTTAGATAATCTTGAGTTAAATAAGAAAGATGACTCACTTTATGTAATTAATTCTGATGATAAAGCATCATTTATGTGGTTATCCAGTCCGTCTGCTAGTCATCGTTCAAATATGATTTGTGTTGATGTGGCAGGTAATGTTTGTTTATCAAGTTTTTCGAATGCTTTTGATGGCTTTCGTCCACTAGTTTGTTTAAAATCTGATGTTGAGCTTCAAAGAAATGATGATGGAAGTTATTCAATAAAGTAAAAATTAAAGGCTTAGGTAATTTTTATCTAAGCTTTTTTTATAAATTTATTAGTTAGAAGTATAAATATTATAGTTTAATTAAATTCATAAGGGAAATTGTGTCAAAAAATCGGAAGATGAATATAATAACTATAGGTGGTAAAAATGGAGTTTATAATGAATGTAATATTTTGGACATTAGCCCTTTATGGTTTGTTTGAGATAATAAAAAACATAATATATTTAAGTACATATACAAACTTTAAATCAGATGGAATTTATGTAATAATAGCTGTGAAAAATCAAGAAGATAAAATAGAAGGTTTTCTAAGGTCTGCTTTATTTAAAATGTTATATGGTAGAGATGATTATGTAAAAAATATAATAGTAACAGATTTAAAATCAAAAGATAGCACTAAAGAAATAGTAAAGAAACTATCTGAAGAATATGAATGTCTAGAGGTTGTCAACTGGAAAGAGTGTAAGGAAATAATGGATAGTGTAGATGATAGTTAGTTTCTTGAAAAAAATAAATGTTTGTGATAGACTAACAATGTTAATTAAAATAAAGTAGGAGAAATAAATGGAAATAACCGGAGAAATACTAACTATTATTTATAAAAACGAAGTAAATAGCTATACAGTAGCAGAATTTGAAACTGACGAGGAAATAACAACAGTTGTAGGTTATTTACCTTTTATAAATGTGGGTGATACATTAAAATTAATAGGAAAATTTGTAGAGCATAAAGATTATGGAAGGCAATTTAAAGTAGATACCTTTGAAAAGATGATGCCACAAAATTTGGCAGCATTAGAGAAGTATTTAGCTAATGGAAAAATAAAAGGAATAGGTGAAGCATTAGCAAAAAGGATAATAAAGAAATTTGGAGAAGATACAATAACTGTATTCCAATCATATCCAGAAAGATTAGCAGAAGTAAAGGGAATATCTAAAGAAAAAGCAAAAGAAATGTCAGAAAGTTTTATAGAAAATTGGGAAGTATGGCAAATAGTAGGATTCTTAGAGAAGTTTGGAATAGGAGCAGAACATGCTCAAAAAGTATTTGATTTGTATGGCACAAATGCTATAGAAGAGATGGAACAAGATCCATATATATTAATAGATATAGCAAGAGGAGTAGACTTTAAACAAATAGATAAGATGGCATTAGACCTAGGAATAAGCTATGATAATGAAAAAAGAGTAACAAGTGGTATTAAATATGCTTTAATTAGAAGTACAAGTAATGGTCATTCTTGCGTGTTAAAAGATAATTTAATAGAGTTTGTGGTAAATTTATTAGATGTATCATCAGAGAATGTAGAAGATGGATTAATAGCTCTAAGAGCAAAAGATGAAATCGTTATAGAAAAAAGAGATGATGGATTAGAATATGTATACTCATCAGCTTTTTATAATGCAGAAGAAGAAATAGCATTTAGGATAAAAAGATTACAAAATTCTAAGAATATGAAAAGAATAACAGGTTTAGATAAAGAATTAAAAAAGGCAGAAAAACTATCTAGTATAGAATTATCAGAAAAGCAAAAAGAAGCACTAAAATTAGTAAATGAAAATAATGTAACAATAATAACAGGAGGACCTGGAACTGGAAAAACAACAATTATAAAAAATATAATAGATATATATGAAGATAAGGGAAAAAAAGTAATTTTAGCTGCACCAACAGGAAGAGCAGCGAAAAGGATGACAGAAACAACAGGAAAAGAAGCATCAACATTACATAGATTATTGGAAATAGGTAAAATAGATGATGATAGTTTGTATAAAAATACAAGTAAATATGAAGGGGCTCCAATAGATGCAGATGTAATAATTGTAGATGAAGTTTCGATGATGGACATGTTCTTAATGAATTATTTATTAAAATGTGTATATCAAGGAACTAAGTTAGTGCTAGTTGGTGATATAGACCAACTTCCATCAGTAGGACCAGGAAGTGTATTAAAAGATTTAATAAACTCAGAAGAAATACCAACAATTAAATTAGATAAAATATTTAGACAAGCAGCGAGAAGTAAGATAATCGTAAATGCACATAGAGTAAATGAAGGAGAAAAGTTTTTAAGTAAATCGGAAGAAGAAGAGGATATGAATGAAGATTTCTTCTTCATAAAAGAAACTAGCCAAGAAAGAATGCTCACTCAAGTTGTATCTTTGTGTACAGGAAGATTAGAAAAATACGGAAATTATGACTTTTTCCAAAATATACAGGTGTTATCTCCTACTAAAAAAGGAATGCTTGGAACTAAAGAATTAAACAAAGTGTTACAAGAACATCTAAATCCTAATTTAGATAATTTACCAGAAAAGGCAAGTATGGGAGCAGTATTCAGACCTGGTGATAGAGTTATGCAAATAAAAAATAATTATGATATTTATTGGGAAAGAGAAGGAACAGGAAAGCTAGGAGGATTAGAGAATAAAGAAGTAGGAAGCGGAGTGTTTAATGGTGAAATAGGAACAATAACAGATGTAGATGAAAGAGAGAAACAAGTAGAGATAAAATTTGATGATGATAAAGTAGCTTGGTATGAATTTTCAGAACTTGACCAAATAGAACATAGTTATGCAATAACAATACATAAAGCTCAGGGGAGTGAGTTTGATGTAGTAATAATGGTAGTACCACCATCATCTCCAATGCTACTTACAAGAAACTTATTATATACTGGAATAACAAGAGCAAAAAAGCTTTTAATAGTAATTGGAAGTGAAAAAGTAATAGATTATATGATACAAAATGTTGATAGTAAGAAGAGAAATACGGGATTGGAGTTTAAGATGAGACAATAAAGGGACGGGCCTTTTTTGTCTCATTTTGAAATCTTATAAAATATTCCAAATTTAATTTGACTTAAAAATAAAAATGAATTATAATATCAAATACAAACGAGGTGAGAAAAGCATGGAAATAAATAGATTACATGAGATATTTAAAACAGAAGAGCAAATAGAAGAATTCTGGAAAGCTATAAGAAGAGCAGAAGATGATATTGAAAATGGTAGAGTATATACACAAGAAGAAATGGATGTTTTTTATAAGGAAAGATTTGGAATATAAAATTTTATTTATTTTTTAATATTAGAATCTAAAGCTTTATATCTTAGTATTTATAAATTGTTAAGGTTGTTTTTATTATTTCAAGGAAAATCATAAGTATGTATAAATAAAAGAAGGAGTAATGCAATTGCCAAGAAAAAGTAGAAAACTATTAAATGATAAAATATGTCATAATATTGTTCAAGGGATACATAAAGAATATATATTTAAAGAAGATGATGATAAGGAAAAATATTTAAGTTTATTAAGAAAGTATTATAGAGATTATGAAATAGATATTATAAGTTATTGTATTATGGATAATCATACACATTTAATTCTTTATTCAGATAATATAAAAAATATAAGTGATTTTATGGGACGTGTAAACTCAATATATGCAATGGATTATAATAAGAAATATAATCGAGTAGGATATGTTTTTAGAGATAGATTTAAATCTATTTTAATTTTAACAAGGGAACAGCTATATTTTTGTATAAAATATATTCATATGAATCCAGTTAAAGCAGAAATTGTAGAGAATGAAAGCGAATACAAATATTCATCTTATAATGATTATTTAAATAAATCAGGTTTTTTAAATCAAAGAATTTTAGATTTCTTATTTTTTAAATCACAAAATTATATCGAAAAGTTTAAATCAATACCGTATAAAAATATTTATGATAATAAAGTGAATTTAGAAATTATGCTACAAGAATTTTTAAATCATGAAAACATTAGTGTAAATCAAAAAAGAATAGAAGGAAAAATATTGGACAAGTTTATATCTTATTTAGAATACAAAAACTATAAGTATTCAAAACAAGAATTAGCAGATATGTTTAAGATTAGTAGAGCAACAATATATAGAAAAATAAAGAAGGTGAGAATTAATGATAGAAAACTTTAAAAAGGTGAGACAAAAATTCCCCGTCCCCAAAATTCTCAACCTTATTTATCCACCAACGTGCGGTATTTGTGGAAAACTAAATGAAAATTTTTTATGTAAAAAATGCGAGAAAATCCTAGAGAGTGAAGCGGTTTTTGGTGTTGATAAATATGAAAAAATGAAAATAGAAAATATGTCAAAAGATAAAAAATATTTTAATGAGCATTTATATATTTTTTTATATCAGGGAATAATAAGAAGAATAATTTTAAAATATAAATTTCAAGAAGAATCATATTTATACAAAACATTTGTGAATTTTTTGTTAAAAAATGAAAACTTCTTTGAAAAAATAAAAAAATATGATACAATAGTGCCAGTTCCGATTAGTAGAAAAAGGCTAAAATCACGAGGGTATAACCAAAGTGAATTAATAGCAAAAGAGATAGCATATAATTCTAATTTAGCATTAGAAACAGAATGCCTTTATAAGGTTAGAAATATTGTAGAACAAAGTAAATTAAACAAAGAAGAAAGATTAAAAAATATACAAGGAGTATATGAATTAGTAAGTAAAGAAAAATTGTATAAAAAGAAAATTTTATTAATAGATGACATATTTACAACAGGAAGTACAGTTAATGAATGTGCTAAAGTATTAAGAAACGCATTTCCTAGAAAGATAGGAGTATTTACTTTAGCAAAAGATTAAAAGTAATTTGTAAAAATATTACAAAGGAGGAGCTTATACAAATGGAGGATTTAGTTGAAAGTATCTTAGATTATATAAGGTCAGATTATACTGATTATGCAGTCATGATAAATGGTGAATGGGGTTCAGGAAAAACTCATTTTTGGAATAATAAAATAAGAAAAAAAATTGAGTCAATGCAATTAAATGGAAAAAGATATACAACTATTTATATGTCTTTATATGGTATATCAAATCTAGAAGAAATAAGTAAAAAGATATTCATAGAAACAACACAATTAATGGATAAGAACTTAAGAAAATTTATGGATGCAAATGGTCAAGATACAATACCAGAATATGCAAAAACAGGAATAGACATGGCGAACTTTTTTGGTGTAACACAAAATGGCGATAAAGTAGATTATGCAGAATTTTTCTCAACAGATGATAAAGTACTTTGTTTTGATGACCTAGAAAGAGCTAATGTAGATGTTATTGATATTTTAGGATATATTAATAACTTTGTTGAACATGACCATATAAAAACAATAATTATATGTAATGAAAAAGAACTATCAACAAAATTAAAAAGTTCTAACTTAGAGATGAAGACATTTATCGCAACATATCTATTAGATAAGCAAGATGAATTAAACAATATAGATAAACCATTAGTAGAAAAGATTAGAGATAAAATAGAGCATGTATTTGATAAAGCAAATGATTATGAAAGAATAAAAGAAAAATTAATAGGAGAAACATTTGAATATGCTCCAAAATTTGATTATATAATTAATGGGATATTAATGCGTTATGAGAATAATCCAGACTTAATTAGATTCTTAAGAGAAAATACAGGATTAATAATTTCAACATTTAATAAATCAGGAACAAGAAACTTAAGAATTTTAAAACATGCATTAAATGATTTTAAGAAAATATATGAGATGGTAAATAAATCATATCCAAATACAAACCATAGAGTTATGCAAACAATGCTTATATTTACAATAGCTATATCTTTTGAAATAAAAGCGGGAAAAATAACAAAAGATAAATTTGTAAATATTAAGGATAATGAGGAATATAAATCAATACTTGTATCATCAAGAATACTTATGGATAATAGACAGTTCTATATTAAAGAATTTGATAATAACTATTATTATAACTTTAAATCAGAATATCGTTTCTTTAAATTTATAGAATATTATGTAAGAACACGTATATTTGACATGAAATTATTTAAGGAAAATATGGAAACGATACGTAATACAGTTGATACAGAAAACTTGCCAGCATATAAGAGATTACTTACAGAAGAGTATTGGAAAATATCAGATGATCAGTTCGGAAACATCATAAAAGAAATAATGGACGATGTAAAAGAGGGAAGATTAACATTAATAGACACAGTAAAATTATTTGCATATTTCAGTTACTTCTCTAGAAAAGGTCTAATAGATTATGATTTAAAAACATTAAAGAGTGTGTTCTTTAATGGAATGAATATAGCTTCACTTAATTCTAAATATTGTGATAACGTAGATGAAGAATTAGGAAAGATTGCAATTGAAGAAGTTGCAGAAGATATGGAAGATATATTGAAACACTTTAACATGTTAAATGACCAATTACATGATAAGATGTTTAAAGAAAAAGCTGAAGAAGTAATGAAATGTATTCCAATGAAAATGGAACAATTCTATGAAAAATTTGATAAAGAATGTATGGATGTACCAATATTTAAATATTATGATCCATTCCAATTATTCCAGAGAATATCTTGTGCAAGTAATGAAGATATTGTATTAATAAAAGAAAAGTTGATAGATAGAGTAGAGAAAAATCCTAAGAAGATAGAACCTGAAATGAAGAACATGAAACAATTAAAACAAATAATAGATGATTATTTAAAAGGAAAAGATCCATCTATAAAAATTGTTATGCTTAAAGAATTTTCAGATAGTTTAGGTTATATTTTAGGAAAATATAAACCAAGTTTCTTACCAAAGAAAGCAGATAAAGAAGCTGTTGAAGAAGAGGAAAGCTAAAGGAAGTTAAAATATGGAAGATAAAGAAAACAATTATAATAAAAAGAAATATTTAAAATTACTTAGTAAAGAGTATAAAAATATATATGAAGTTGCAGAAGAAATTATAAATTTGCAAGCGATATTAAATTTACCAAAGGGAACAGAAATGTTCTTAAGTGATATCCATGGAGAATATGCTCCATTTGAGCATATTCTTAACAATGGTGGAGGAATAATAAAGAGTAAAATAAATGATATTTTTGGAAATACTATAAGCAAAAAGGAAAGAACGACACTTGCAACTCTTATTTATTATCCAGAAGAAAAATTAAAATTGATAAAAGAAGAAGAAAAGGATATAAATGAATGGTACAGCATAACTTTGTACAGATTAGTTGAAGTCGCTAAGAATATAAGCTCAAAATATACAAGGTCAAAAGTTAGAAAAGCAATAACTAGTGGATTTGAATATGTAATAGATGAGCTTTTAAATTCACAAGCAGGAAATGAAAAAGATAAAGAAAGATATTATAAAGCAATAATAAATACAATAATAAGATTAAACCAGGCTGAAGCATTTATAATAGCTATATCAAACTTGATAAAAAGGATGGCAATAGATCATCTTCATATAATAGGAGACATATTTGATAGGGGACTTAGACCTGATTTAGTAATTGAAAAATTAGAAAAGTTTCATAGTATTGATATGCAATGGGGAAATCATGATATATTATGGATGGGAGCAACAGCTGGAAATGAAGCAAGTATTGCAACGGTTGTAAGAATTTGTGCTAGATATAATAACATAGGTATATTAGAAGATAGCTATGGAATAAATATAAGACCATTATCAACTTTTGCTATGGAAACATATAAAAATGATAATTGTAAAAATTTTTTTCCAAAAGTTTTTGATGAGACTAAATATGATGAAAGCGACAAAATGAATATATCAAAAATACATAAAGCGATAACAATAATACAATTTAAGTTAGAAGGTCAAATGATAAAAAGACATCCAGAATATCATCTAGACAATAGATTGTTGTTAGATAAAATGAATTTGGAAAAAGGATATGTTGAAATAGATGGAAAAAAATATGAAATAAATGATACAAATTTTCCAACATTAATAAAAGACAATATATATGAATTAACTGAAGAAGAAAAAGAAGTAATGGAAAGACTTTGTGAATCATTTAAGAATAGTCCTAAATTAAATGACCATATAGATTTTTTATATAAAAAAGGAGAATTATATACAATATTTAATTCAAATTTATTATTCCATGCTTGTATTCCTATGACAGAAACAGGAGAATTTAAAGAAGTAGAATTCCTAGGAAAAAGAATGAAGGGAAAAGAGTATTTAGATGAAGTAAATGATACTGTAAATAAAATTTGGATTAATAAGGAAACAGTTGATAAGAATTTAAGAGATATAATGTGGTATCTATGGATATCTCCAGATTCACCTTTCTTTGGAAAAGATAAAATGGCTACATTTGAGAGCTATTTTGTTAAAGACAAAGAAATGAGTAAGGAAAAGAAAAATCCATATTATACATTAACTTATGATGAAAAAATATGTGATAAGATATTAAAAGAGTTTAATTTAGATTTAAAAGATTCACATATAGTAAATGGACATATGCCAGTAAAGGCAAAGGATGGAGAAAGTCCAATTAGAGGAAACGGAAAACTTCTAGTTATAGATGGTGGCTTTGCAAAAAGTTATCAGCAAAAAACAGGAAATGCAGGGTATATTCTTACATACAATTCTTATGGACTATTACTTAGCCAAAACAAACCATTTGAGTCAGTAGAACAAGCAATTGAAGAAGAGAAAGATATTATGTCAGAAATAATAGTAAAGAAAACAGGAGTTGTTAGAAAACGCGTAGGAGATACTGATATCGGAAGAAGATTAAAAGAAGAAATAAGTGATTTAGAGCAATTGTTAGCTTACTATGAATCAGGAGAGTTAAAACAGAACAGTTAGTAACGCTTTTTCAACACTTTTGGACACATATTAGACCTATTAATTTAGGTCTTTTTTTATTTTTGAATAAAATGAATAATTTTTTCCTTTTTTGTAATAATAAGATTATAAACAAAAAAGCTTTAAATAAGAGGAGGAAGATTATGAAAGCAACTGGAGTTGTAAGAAGGATAGATGATTTGGGAAGAGTTGTTATTCCAAAAGAAATAAGAAAAACATTGAGAATTAAAGAAGGCGAGCCTTTAGAGATTTTTACAGATAGAGAAGGACAAATAATACTTAAAAAATATTCTCCTATAGGAGAGTTATCAGAATTTGCAGCAGGATATGCGGAGACTTTATCCAAAACAACAGGACATATTGCTTGCATTACTGATAAAGATACAATTATAGCAGTGTCTGGAGGTTCAAAGAAAGAGTTTTTAGAGCAAGATGTGAGTCCCGAATTAGAACAATTAATGGAAGATAAAGAAGTATATATGAGTAAGGATAATAGTGATATTGCAATGCCAATTATAAAAAATGAAAATCCAGAAAGAAAAAATAATGCACAGGTTGTTTATCCTATAATATCTAATGGAGATACAATCGGAACGGTTATTCTTATGTCTAAAGAGGCTAATAAAAAAATGAATGAGGTTGAACAAAAAGTAGCACAATCAGCAGCTACATTTTTAGGAACACAAATGGATATATAAAAAAATAAAACAAGTTCATAATTTTATAGAAAAGTAAAATTATTAGCTTGTTTTTTTCTTATTTATATTTTTATTATCAGACAAACCTACTATATAATCTATTGAGGTTCCATAATATTTTGCTAATGTAATCAAGTGTGATATAGGGATAGTTCTATTACCTTTTTCATACTCTGAATAGTATTGTTGAGATATTCCAAGTACTTGTGCTACTTGCTTTTGAAATAAATCATGATCTTCTCTTAAATCTTTTAATCTTTTAAATTTCACTGTAACCTCCTTGTAAACTTTGTAAAATTTAATATAATTTTAACAAAAAAATATACAAAGAGCGGTAGATACACAACAAATTGTGTAAATATTACAAAAATATTACATTTCCATAAAATTGTTGAAAGCGATATATAGAATGAGATATACTATATACATATAATATTGTGTACAATATTTTCATAATAGGTACATACATATTTTATAAGATTTAGAAAATACTAAAGTTAAAGGGGAGAAAGAGAAAAATGAAAGAATGCAAAAAAATAAGAACAAGAAATAGTAAAGGTATTACTCTAATTGCACTTGTTATTACAATTATTGTACTTTTAATATTAGCAGGTGTATCAATTGCAATGTTAACAGGAGATAATGGAATACTTACACAGGCAAATAGTGCAAATGAAAATACTAAGATAGCAAATGAAAAAGAAAGAGTAAATTTAGCATCAAGCGGAGCTTTATTAAAGGATAATGGGGAAAAAATGATACAAGATAATTTGGAAGATGAACTAGAAAAATATTTTGATAAGAGTGATTTTTCAGTAACAACGGGAAGAAATAATATTGGAGAAGAAGGATTCATAGTGACAATTACTGAAAATGTAGAAGAGGGAAGAAAATATTTTGTAAATGGAAAAGGAAGTGTGAAACAATATGAAGAACCACAGATAGCAGAACTAACAGATATATATGTTTCACTATATACTGATGGAACATTAGTATTTAGTAATAACGACCAACTAATGGAAGGGAAAACTTTAGAAAAATCTTATGGAAATATTAAAGATGAAGTTTTCGACGCTAAAGAGGATAATGGAGAGTTTTCAATATATATTCCATGGTTTGAAGTTAATAGTTCAAATGATATAGAAGATATTATGGATCAAATTATAAATCAATCTTCAAAAATACAGAAAGTAATTATTGCTAATAAAATAGTTCCAAAAAACACAAGACTTTGGTTTTCATATTTGGTTAATATAGAAGAAATAGAAGGCATTGAAAATTTGGATACAAGTAATGTAACAGATATGAATTGTATGTTTTGCCGGTTGTGAAAAATTGAAAGAATTAAATGTAAAAAATTTTAACACAAGCAATGTAACAGATATGACTGCTATGTTTGAGGAATGTGTAGAGCTGAATAACATAGATTTAAGTAATTTTAATACAAGTAATGTAACAAGTATGAGGAGTATGTTTGCTTATTGTATAGAATTAGATGATTTAGATTTGAGTTCTTTTAATACAAGTAAAGTAACGAATATGGAAGATATGTTTCGTCAGTGTGAACAATTAACATCATTAAACTTAGATAATTTTGATACTAGCGAGGTTACAAATATGAAACATATGTTTTTATATTGTAGTGGATTAGTTGATTTAAATCTATCTAAATTTGATACAAGCAAAGTTACTAATATGAGTGGCTTATTTCAGGGATGCCCTAATATCAAGTCAGAAAATTTGAATATAATGAACTGGAATGTAGAAAATGTAACTGATTTTACTAATACATTTGAGCAAATGTCAGCACCAGAATATATTAAGGGATGGAAAACATTAGATATATCAAATTGGGAAATACCAACTAGTGCAGATACAAAATATATGTTTAGAGGCAATTTTGATGATGCTCTTATAGTATATGTTAAAAATGAAGAAACCAAAAATAGATTCCAAAGTGAATATGTAACATCAGAAGTACAATTTTTTACGAAGTAACTTCAGGTTAAATTAAAGATGTAAATAAGCGTTTTATAAAAATGATTAATTAATAATTATATTCAATAGTATATTAATAGTAAAGTAGATTAAATATTACGTTTTATCTAAAATGATTATAAACAGGAACTATAACTATATAAATTATAATTTCTATAATATTTAAAGTTAATAACAAAATCAAGGAAGAATAAATATCATTTTTTCCTTGATTTTTTGCTTGTTTTAGAGTATAATCTTAATGTTAGAGTTTAGTTTTAAGGAGATAGAAATGAAAGCAATAGAAATAAGAAGAAAATATTTAGATTATTTTAAAAGACATGGACATGCAATTATTCCTTCTGCACCATTAATACCAGAAAATGACCCTTCTGTATTATTTACAACAGCAGGAATGCAACCATTAGTACCATATTTATTAGGAGAAAAACATCCAGAAGGAAAAAGACTTACAGATTATCAAAAATGTGTAAGAACAAATGACATTGATGAAGTAGGAGACAATCGTCATTTAACATATTTTGAAATGCTAGGAAATTGGTCATTAGGTGATTATTTTAAAGATGAATCAATAGCAATGAGTTTTGAATTCTTAACAAAAGAATTAGGAATTCCAGTAGAAAAATTATCAGTAACATGTTTTGCAGGAGATGAAGATTGTCCAAGAGATGAAGTTGCAGCAAATGCATGGAAAAAAGCAGGAATACCAGAAGACCATATATATTATTATGGAAAAGATGATAACTGGTGGATAGCAGGAGAAGAAGGACCTTGTGGACCAGATACAGAGATGTTCTACGATACAGGAAAGCCAGCATGTTCACCTGATTGTCAACCAAGTTGCGACTGTGGTAAATATGTAGAAATTTGGAATAATGTGTTTATGGAATATTTCAAAGATAAAAATGGATATAGAAAATTAGAACAAAAAAATGTTGATACTGGACTTGGATTAGAAAGAATGACAATGTTATTACAAGGAAAAGAAACTCCATTTGATACTGAATTATTTAGCCCAGTTATGGATAAACTAAAAGAGTTACAAAAAGTTGATAACATTGAAAGTAGAAGAATAATAGCAGAACATTTACGTTCAAGTATGATGATAATAGCAGATGGAGGAAGACCAAGTAATCTAGATAGAGGATATGTATTAAGAAGATTAATTAGAAGAATGATAAGACATATGAATAAATTACAAATAGATTTAGATTCATTAAAAGAATTAATAGATATCTATGTAGAAAACTTAGGTGAAATGTATCCAGAACTTGTTAAAAATAGAGAAACTATAGAACAAGTAATAGTAGAAGAAAAGGATAAGTTTGTAAAGACACTTGCAAAAGGTGAAAGAGAATTTGAAAAAGCAATAGGAAGATTAGAAGGAACAAAAGTTATTCCGGGAGAAGTAGTATTTAGATTATATGATACTTATGGATTCCCACCAGAAGTAACTAAAGAATTAGCTTCTGAAAATGGTTATGAAATTGATATAGATAGCTTTAATGAATTATTTAAAAAACACCAAGAAAAATCAAGAGCAGGTTCAGAACAAAAATTTAAAGGTGGTTTAGCAGAGACAACTGAAGAAACAATAAAATATCATACAGCAACACATTTATTAAATGCAGCAATAAAACAAGTTATAGGAAAAGATGCACATCAAAGAGGTTCAAATATAACAGTAGATAGAATGAGATTTGACTTTAACTGTGATCATAAACTAACACCTGAAGAAAAGCAAGAAATAGAAGATTTAGTAAATAAATGGATAAAAGAAGGAATACCTGTAACAAAAGAAGAGATGAAAAAAGAAGATGCAATAAAATCTGGTGCAGAATGTATGTTTATTGAAAAATATCCAGATATAGTAACAGTATATACAATAGGAGATGTATCAAAAGAACTATGTGGAGGACCTCATGTTAAAAACACAAGTGAACTTGGAAGATTTAAAATTAAAAAAGAAGAATCTAGTTCATCAGGAGTAAGAAGAATAAAAGCCGTATTAATAGATGAATAGATTTTATAGGAGGTTTTATTATGGAAGATTGTTTATTTTGTAAAATAATAAAAGGAGAAGTACCTTCAAATAAAGTATATGAAGATGACTATGTATATGCGTTTAAAGATATAGAGCCAGCAGCCCCTGTTCATGTATTAGTAGTTCCTAAGAAACATATTTCATGTTTAAATGAAATAACAGAAGAAGATGAATTACTAATTGGAAAAATTCACATGGCTATAAAGAAAATAGCTAAAGAGTTAGGTGTAGATGAAAAAGGTTATAGAGTTATAAATAACTGTGGAAAAGATGCAGGTCAAACAGTAATGCATTTACATTTCCATTTACTTGCAGGCGTAGAAATGGGTGAAAAATTAGCATAAAATTTGAAGATAGAACTTAAGGAATTTCTTAGGTTCTATTTTTATATAGGAGATATAGGAGAACTGATTTACATAAATACTAAAATGTGGTATAATATATTTGTAGTGTATAACTCTATTTTAGGAGGGTAAATGTCTAAGACAACTTTCTTTGAGGTTCCCAATGTTGTTAGCACTGGGATGGAACTGGAGCGGCGAGTAGACCTGGCTCTACACGAGGCCCAGAACAAATCTCGTTCAGGTCGAGATTATAGTCAGGAGCTTGCAGAGTGCTTGAGCGCTCTAAAGGACTTTTGTGACTATAATGAGAGAGCAATGGATGAGATGGAGAAGAAGGCTCTTTCCAAGGGTGATGAGCTTTTCATTGTTGAGATGATCAATCCGATGAGGAGTGATTTACAGAGGAAGGAAGAGAGCGTTCGAGAAGAGATAAGGAGGCTTCAGATGGGAAGGTGACATGTTTCCCTTCGAAACGCTGGCGGGAGATTTCCGCCGGCGTTTTTTTAATATAGGCATTTTTAGGTTCTAAATATATCTTTACAAAATTTATACAAAAAGATGCTTATATATTTATTTTTTTATTAAAATATGTTATAATATATTTAGTAGAATATTGTACGGAGGTAAAAGGTTATGTTTGAGAGTAAATATAGTAAAGTATTAACGGTAATATTAGTAATAGTAATAGTAGCGATAGTTGGCTTATTAGGATTTTTAGCATTTGACTTTATTCAAAATTATCTGGTAACAAACGATGCAGCAGATTTTGTAGAAGACTTTAATGGTCAGGTAAATTCAGATGATAATACAGCTACAGCAGATGGAAATACAACAAGTGATGGTTCAAATCCTTTTGATGGACTTGAAACTACAAATAATAGTTCAGGAGAATCAACAAAAAGAACATATAAGGGATTTGGAGTAGTAGGAACAATGAGAATTCCAGCAACAAACTTTGAATATCCAATACTAGAAAAAGTAACTAAAAAATCTATTGAGACAGCAGTAGCATTTCAATGGGGAGCAGGTATAAATCAAGTAGGAAATAGTGTAATAATAGGACATAATTATAGAAATGGATTATTTTTCTCAAATAATAAAAAATTACAAATAGGAGATAAAATATACATAACAGATAATTCAGGAACAGAGATGACATATACAATATATGATAAATTTGAAACATCAGATTCAGATACATCATTCTATCAAAGAGATACAGCAGGAAAACCAGAAGTAACATTATCAACATGTACAGATGATAGTAGTGCAAGATTAATTATCTTAGCAAGAGTTGAATAAAATAAATACATATATAAAGTAAAGGAATTTATAAAAATTCCTTTATTTTTTTTGTCATTTTGTATATAATAGGAAAGAAATAAAAAAGCAAATAAGAGGTGCTAAAATGAATAAGAAAGAAGCAAAAGAAAGAATTGAAACTTTAAGGAAACAAACTGAATATTATGCAAAAAAGTACTATGATGATGATAAACCAGAGATATCAGATTTTGAATATGATATGTTAATGGTAGAATTACGAAATTTAGAAAAAGAATATCCAGAATTCAAATCAGAAGATTCACTAACTCAAAAAGTAGGTGGACATGTTAAAGAAGGATTTGAAAAAGTAACACATGAGGTACCATTACAAAGTCTTCAAGATGTATTTAGTATTGAAGAAGTATATGATTATATAAATAAAACAAACGAGAAAGCAGAAGAAAATAATATAGAAAATAGAAAATATGTAGTAGAAACAAAAATAGATGGATTGTCTGCAGCATTAGAATATAAACAGGGAAAATTTGTAAGAGGTGCAACAAGAGGAAACGGACTAGTTGGTGAAGATGTAACACAAAATCTAAAGACAATAAAAACAATACCTATGGAATTAAACGAAATAATAGATATAACGGTACGTGGAGAAGTATTTATATCAAAAAAAGATTTTGAAAAAATGAACAAAGAGAGAGAAGAAAAAGACGAAGAGCTATTTGCAAATGCAAGAAATGCAGCAGCAGGTTCTTTAAGACAATTAGATAGTAGAATAACAGCTAAAAGACCATTAGATATTTATATATTTAATGTGCAAAAAATAGAGGGAAAAGAATTTAATTCACATTTTGAAGAACTAGAATATTTAGAAAAATTAGGGTTTAACGTAAACCCAGTTAGAATTCCTTGCAGGGATGAAAAAGAAGTAGAAGAAGCGATAAAGAAGATAGGAAAAGAAAGAGAAAAATTGACATTTGATATAGATGGAGCAGTTGTAAAAGTAGATGACTTGAAATTTAGAGAAATCTTAGGAACAACAGCAAAAACTCCAAGATGGGCAGTAGCATATAAATATCCACCAGAGAGAAAAGAAACTAAATTAAAAGACATAATTTGTCAAGTGGGAAGAACAGGAGTAATAACACCAATGGCGATATTAGAGCCTGTGAAAGTAGCAGGGTCAACAATATCAAAAACAACACTTCATAATGAGGATTTTATAAAAGAAAAAGACTTGAAAATAGGAGATACAGTAGTAATACAAAAAGCAGGAGATGTAATACCTGAAATAGTAGAAGTAAAGAAGAATAAAAGAACAGGTGAAGAAAAAGAGTTTGAAATGCCAAAAGTGTGTCCTGTGTGTGGAGCAGAAGCAGTAAGAGAAGAAGGAGAAGCAGCAGTAAGGTGTACAGGAATAGAATGCCCAGCAAAATTATATAGAAATTTAGTACATTTTGCATCAAGAGAAGCCATGAATGTAGATGGACTTGGTGAAGCAATAATAAAACAATTACTAGATAAAGGGCTAATTAGTAATATGGCAGATATATATACATTAAAATTGGAAGATATAGCATCACTTAAGAAAAATGGAACAAAGTTTGCTCAGAATTTGATAGATAGCATAAATAGAAGTAAGCAAAATGATTTATATAGACTAATAACAGCATTTGGAATAAGACATGTAGGAACAAAGGCATCAAAAATATTAGCTAAAAGATATAAAACAATGGATAGACTAATGAATGTAACATCAGAAGAATTAGCTTTAGTAGAAGATATAGGACCAATAGTTGCAGAAAGTATACGAGAATTTTTCTTACAAGACCAGACTATAGATTTAATAAAAAGATTAAAAGAAGCTGGAGTTAATATGAAATATCTAGAAGAAGATGGAGAAGACAATAGATTTGAAGGAAAAACTTTTGTATTAACAGGAACTCTAGAAAAATATACAAGAGGAGAAGCAAGTAATATAATAGAAAAATTTGGAGGAAAAACATCTAGTTCAGTATCTAAGAAAACAGACTATGTGGTTGCCGGAGAAGAGGCAGGAAGTAAACTAACAAAAGCACAAAACTTAGGAGTTAGAATATTATCAGAAGAAGAATTTGAAGAAATGATTAATTAGGGACGTTTCCATTTGTCGTTTTTTCGACAAATGGGGACACATCTTAAAATATAGGAGGATATATGGAAGATTATACTTTTGAAAAAATGTGGGTAGATTTAAGAGATGGTTATCAAATATATTATACATATGTAGGAAATAGATATTTATTATTCAAAACAGCGGATAATTGTTATACACAAAAATTAATATCAGAACATAAGAAAAATCCACAACCACGTATGCTTATGCTAACATTAAAAAGAGTAAAAGAAATGTTTCCACATATGGAAGATATAGAATATAAAAGAGATGATTTTTAAAGATAAATAAAAGATAATAATTATTAATGTCATAAGTGTAATAAAAACTATATTATGTAATAAGGAGAATAAAAATGGCCGTAATAATAGATGGAAAAGCATTAGCAAAAAAAATAAGAGGTAATTTAAAAGTAGAATGTGACAAATTAAAAAATGAAGGAATAACACCAAAACTTGCAGTTATAATGGTAGGTGATAATCCAGCATCAAAAGTATATGTAAGAAATAAAAGTAAGGCATGCAATGAAGTTGGAATAGAATACCAAGAATATATTTTAGATGAGAAAACAAGACAAGATGAATTAATAGATTTAATAAAAAGATTAAATAAAGATGAAACAGTAAATGGAATTTTATTACAAAGTCCAGTACCAGAGCATTTAAATATAAATCAAGCTTTTAAAGCAATAACATATTTAAAAGATGTAGATGGATTTACTCCTTCTAGTGTGGGAAAACTTTGTATAGGTGAAGACACATTTGTATCATGTACTCCTTTAGGGGTTATTAAAATGTTTGAAGAGTATAATATTGACTTAAATGGTAAAGATGTGGTAATATTAGGAAGAAGTAATATTGTAGGAAGACCACTTATACAATGCTGTTTACAAAAAAATGCAACTGTAACAGTGTGTCATTCAAAAACCAAAAGTTTAGAGGAACACACTAAAAGAGCGGACGTGATTATCTCAGCAATAGGGCAACCAAAATTTGTAACAGCAGACATGGTAAAAGATGGAGTAGTTATAATAGATGTAGGAATAAATAGGGACAAAAACGGAAAGTTAGTAGGAGATGTTGATTTCAATAATGTAGAGAAAAAAGCAAGCTATATAACTCCAGTTCCTGGAGGTGTTGGACCGATGACAATAGCAATGCTTATGCATAATGTAATAAAAGCTACAAAAGAACAATATAATGAAAATTCAACATTTTGATTTATTAAATAAAGATATGGGGCATTATTTTTTAATAATGCTCTTTTTATGTTTTAAGGAGGAAGTATATGGTGGAAGATAAAAAATATTGGATATGGTTTAGTTTAATAAAAGGATTAGGAAATAAAAGGAAGAAAAAGCTATTAGAAATATATAGAAGTCCTGAACGAATATATTGTTTAAAGAAAGATGAATTACTAAAAATAAGAGGAATAGGAACACAAATTGTGGATAACATTTTAGATGAGAAGATAAAAGAAGCGGTTAATAAACATATTTATTATATGGAAAAAAATAATATAGATATCATTTCAATCGTAGACAAGTATTATCCTCAATATTTAAAGCAAATATATGATCCGCCAATTAGCTTATATATCAAAGGAAATAAAGAAATATTAAATAATAAAGGAATAGCCATAATTGGTTGTAGAGAAGCAAGTGAATATGGTAAAAAAGTAGCCAAATATTTTGGATATAACTTATCAAAAGTAGGTATAAATATAATTAGCGGTTTAGCTAAAGGTGTTGATAGTTATTCACATGTTGGAAATTGTTGTTCTGTATTAGAGGAAAGTTATTCACATGTTGATAACTACAAAAGATGTGGAAAACCAATAGCAGTTGTGGGAAATGGGCTAGATATGGTATATCCAAAAACAAATCAAAAGTTGGAACAGAAAATAATAGAATTAGGTGGATGCATAATTTCTGAATATTCAATAGGAACAAAGCCACAAAAAATGCATTTTCCAGCAAGAAATAGAATTATTAGTGGAATGAGTAATGGGGTTCTTGTAATAGAAGCAAAAGAAAAAAGTGGAACATTAATAACAGTTGATTTTGCTTTAGAACAAGGAAAAGATGTATATGTAGTACCTGGTAATATAAACTCAATAAATTCTGTCGGAACAAATGAACTAATAAAGCAAGGAGCAAAATTAATAACAACGTATAAAGAGGTTGAAATTTAGGATTAAACATGTTATATTAAAGTTGTATACAAAAGAAATCGGGGAGTGGAACATATGAAAAAAATTGAAGAAGCTCATTTAAGAAAACATAATATGAAATTATATACTTTATATGTAATATTCGGTTCAGATTTGTTATTTTATTATGGAGTTAAAATTTTATTCTTTTCTCAAGTAAAACATATATCAGATGCAGATATAGTGTTTCTATCAACAGTTTTTGCATTGGCATCGTTAGTGAGTCTGGTATTTGCAAACTTTATAAACAATAAGACAAGTAATAGAAAGACACTTATAATAGGAGATGTTATAAATGCAATATCTATGCTTGTATTAATCGTAGGAAACGGATTTGTACAAATGGCAATAGCGGAAATGCTAAATGCAGTTGCTTTTGCTTTAAAGAATATTTCAACAGGTCCAATGTTAGAAGAGTCAATTCCTAAAACAGATAAGAAAAGTGAAATATTTTCAAGAATAGATGGAAAAGCATATTTTAAATATTGTATATTTTCAGCAATAGCAACAGTAGTGGCAGGATTTTTGTATAATGTAAATCCATATGTCCCTATGATTTTGTGTTTAATATGTACAGTTATTTCAGGAATAATATCGTTCAATTTTAAAGAAATTAGTAAAGAACAAAGGAATAAACAAAAAGATTTAATAAAAGTTGTGAAAGAATTGAAAGAAGGTTTTACATATACGATAAAATCAAAAAGAATACGTGCACTACTTTTAGCTTTAGGGTTTATGTGGGGGATATTTATACTATATATGACATATCAAACAACGTTATTAAAAAATATGAATATTTCAGCGGCAAGTATAGGGGTAATTGCAATGTTCCTAGAAATAATAAAAGGTTATGGAGGAAGATTTGCAAACCAGTATAATAAAAAGCTAAAAAATAAATCATTAACAATTCTAGCTTTAACAGTATCTATTTCATTCATAATTGCCGGAATGGGAAGTTTATTAAATATTCCATTTGTAATACAAATTGTAATAATATTAGCAGCGTTTATTACAATTGATACTATTAGAGGACTTTATATGGTTTTATATAAAAAATACGATAATAATTTTTCAAATGTAAAAATACTTCCAACAATATATACAATGACAAATATATATTGGAACTTAGAAAGAGTTATAATTACGGCAATAGGTTCTTTTGTATTAACTATAGTTGATGTAAAATATGGATTTATTGTAATGGGAGTTATATTTATTGTTACTACAATACTAATTAGTACTTATATGAAAACCAGAGTTGGACTTAAACCCGAAGAGTATAGTAAGGAAGATTTAAAATATTCTAATGATTAATATAATAAAATGTGAGGAGAGGACAAAAAATAAAAGAAGAGGTTTTAGAAATAGCTAAATTAAGAAAACATAATATGAAATTATATAAGTTTTATATTATGTTTGGATATGATATGTTGTTTTATTATGTAATAAAAGTACTATATTTTTCTCAGGTTAAAAATATTTCTGATGCAAGTATAGTATCACTTTCAACCATATATGCTTTGACATCGATATTATTTTTGATTATTTCAACAGCAATTAATACTAAAATTGGAAATAAAAAAACTTTAATATTGGGAAATTTTATAAACATTATATCAATTATAATTTTTATAACTGGAAATGGATTTGAACAAATATTAATAGGACAGATTTTAAATGCAATAGCATTTTCAATGAAAAATATTTCATTTGGACCTATATTAAGTGAATCAATTCCTAAAACAAAAAATAAAGGAGAAATCTTTTCCAAGATAGACGGAAATGCATTTTCAAAATTTTGCATATTTTCAGCAATAGCCACTGTCTTGGCTGGATTTTTGTATGATATTAATTATAATATTCCGATGTACTTGTGTTTAACATGTGCGATTATAGCTACAATTTTGTCGACAAGATTTAAAGAAATAGAAAAAAATAAAAAAGGAAAAACAAACAGTAGAGAACATCTAATAAAATATATTAACGAGCTAAAAACAGGATTTATTTTTACAATAAAATCGGGAAGAATAAAAGCATTGTTATTATCTTTAGGATTTATTTTTGCTATAATTACACTTTTTTCTACATATCAAATGACTTTGCTAAAAAATATAGGTGTTTCAGCAGGAATTATAGGATTGATATCAATGCTTCAAACTATACTAAAAGGACAAGGTGGAAAATTTGCAAATAAATATAATGAAAAATATAAAAATAAATCGTTAACTAGTATGTCTCTTGTAATAGCGATTATCTTTATAACAATGGGAATAATAAGTACAATTAATATTGATTTTAAAATAAAAGTATTAATAATTACTGTATTATCCGTAGTGCTTTCTTTAGTTGAGGGACTATATAATATATTATATAAAAAATATTTAAATAATTTTACGAATACTAAAATACTTCCAACAATATATTCAGTAGATAATATATATTGTAATTTTGAAAGGGTTATTATATATTTAATTGGATCATTTGTGTTAACGATATTTTCTGTAAATTATGGATTTATAATAATGGGAGTATTGTTTATAATAATAGCATTGATACTACAGTTGTATATGAAATCCAGAGTTGGATTAACAGTTGAAGAATATAAAAAAGAAGATTTAAAATATTTTGAAAAGTGAGAAGATTTACATAAAAACACAAAAATATCTTGACAGAGAAAAATAATCATGCTATACTAAAAATGTAGTGATTAAAAATTGAATAATAAAATCGATGATTAAGAGAGTAATTTTATAATGAAGCAACAGCGAGTTAGGTAGAGTGAGAGCTAACATGTGGATTGTAAAATGAAAAGAACTTATGAGTGACTATGGGAAAAATTTAAATATTTAGTATCATAGTTCGCGGACTCGGCGTTACTGAGAATGAGTGATTTATATAGAAATTAAAAAATATATAAATAATTAGAGTGGTACCACGTTTTTTAGCGTCTCTTGTAAAAGAGACGCTTTTTTTTATTCTATATAAATAAAAATCATTGATATTATTAAAAAGGGAGGAATTAAAATGAGTTATAAAAAGATAGTATTATCATATTCAGGAGGATTAGACACTTCTGTAATTATTACATGGTTAAAGGAAAAATATGATAACTGTGAAGTAATAGCAGTTACAGGAAATGTTGGACAAGGAGATTATGAATTAGAAGGATTAGAAGAAAAAGCTAAGAAAACAGGAGCATCAAAATTATATATTCTAGATTTAAAAGATGAAATGGCAAATGATTATATTGCACCAGCAATAAAAGCAGGAGCAACATATGAAGGCTGTTACTTACTTGGAACACCTTTTACAAGACCATTACTTGCTAAAAAGCTTGTAGAAATTGCTAAAAAAGAAGGAGCAGATGCAATTTGTCATGGATGTACAGGTAAAGGAAATGACCAAGTAAGATTTGAACTTGCAATAAAAGCATTAGCACCAGATATGCCTGTTATTGCACCATGGAGAATTTGGGATATAAAAGGCAGAGATGATGCAATTGATTATGCGGAAAAACATAATATACCTTTAAAGATAAGTAGAGAAACAAACTATTCTAAAGATAAGAACTTATGGCATCTATCACATGAAGGATTAGATTTAGAAGATATAGCAAATGTTCCAAAATATGATGAAATATTAGAAATGGGAGTAACTCCACAAAAAGCAAAAGATGAAGAAACTATTATAGAGTTAGAATTCGAAAAAGGTTTACCTGTTGCGTTAAATGGAGAAAAACTAAGTTTAGTAGAAATTATAGAAAAACTAAATAAAATAGGTGGAGAAAATGGAATAGGAATACTTGACATGGTAGAAAACAGATTGGTTGGAATGAAGTCAAGAGGAGTTTACGAAACACCAGGAGGAACTATAATTTATAAAGCACATCATTTATTAGAAACAATATGCTTAGATAAAGAAACAATGCATTTTAAGGAAATTGTTGGAAATAAATTAGGAGAGATTCTTTATAATGCACAATGGAATATGCCATTAAAAGAAGCTATATGTGCATTTGTAGATAAAACTCAAGAAACAGTAACAGGAAAAGTAGGATTAAAACTATATAAAGGAAATATAATTCCAAACGGATTAGAAAGTAAATATTCTTTATATTCAGTAAAGACAGCATCTTTTGATGAGGATAATGAATATGACCAAAAAGATGCACAAGGTTTCATTAATTTATATGGATTACCTGTAAAAATAAAAGCTAAAATGGAAGGTAAATAAAAGAAAAGAGGTGTTTTTAGATGCCAATGTGGGAAGGAAGATTTTCAAAGAAATTAGATGAAAGAACTAATGATTTTAATTCCTCTATAAAATTCGATCATAGAATGTATAAACAAGATATAAAAGGAAGTATTGCTCATAGTAAGATGCTTTCAAAACAAGGAATTATAAAAGAAGAGGAATCAAAATCGATTATACAAGGACTAAATGGAATATTAGAAGATATAGAAAACGGTAAATTAGAATTTGACCCCAACGCTGAAGACGTTCATATGTTTATTGAAGCTGAGTTAACTAAGAGAATAGGTGATAATGGTAAAAAACTTCATACAGCAAGAAGTAGAAATGACCAGGTAGCTTTAGATATAAGAATGTATTTAAAAGAAGAAGTAGAAGAATTAAAAGAAAAATTGAAGAAATTAACACATACTTTTATTAAAAAAGCAGAGGAAAATACACATACAATTATGCCAGGATATACACATATGCAAAGGGCACAACCAGTTACATTTGCACATCACTTAATGGCTTATGTTCAAATGTTCTTACGTGACTTAGAGAGATTAAATGAAACTTATAAAAGAATTGATGTATGTCCTATAGGTAGTTGTGCATTAGCAGGAACAACTTATCCATTAGATAGAGAATTTGAAGCAAAAGAATTAGGTTTTTCTAAAATTACAGATAATAGTCTAGATGGAGTATCTGATAGGGATTTTATTATAGAATTATTATCAGACATATCAATCATTATGATGCACTTATCAAGAATAAGCGAAGAAATTATTTTGTGGTGCTCATGGGAATTTAAGTTTATAGAATTAGATGATAGTTTCTCTACTGGTTCATCAATTATGCCTCAAAAGAAAAATCCTGATATTACAGAATTAATTAGAGGAAAAACTGGAAGAGTTTATGGAGATTTAAATACAATGCTAACAGTTATGAAAGGTACACCTCTTGCTTATAATAAAGATATGCAAGAGGATAAGGAAGCAATATTTGATGCTTTAGATACAGTTAATTTATGCATAACAACATTAGACCCATTAGTAGAAACTATGACTGTGAAAAAAGAAAATATGAGAAAGGCAGCAGCAGAAGGTTTTATAAATGCAACAGATTGTGCAGATTATTTAACTGTAAAAGGAGTACCTTTCCGTGATGCTTATAAAATAGTTGGTAACTTAGTAAAATATTGTATTGATAATAATACAACTTTGGAGAAATTAGACATAAGTATTTATAAGAACTTTAGTAATGTATTTGATAAAGATATTTACGATGCAATTGATTTGGTTAATTGTGTAAATAAAAGAAATGTCCCAGGAGGACCTGCAGCAGAGCAAGTTGTTAAGCAAATAGAGATAGCAAAGAGTAAATTAAATGTATAGTAAATATGCCTATAAAACTTTAGGCATATTTACTACAAAAAAATTCAAAAAAACTATTGACAATTACATAAAAATGGTTTATACTTTTATCTGTGCTAAGTAATAAGCACATGCTCCCTTAGCTCAGTTGGTCAGAGCAACTGGCTCATAACCAGTGGGTCCAAGGTTCGAATCCTTGAGGGAGCACCATTTTTTATATAAGGGTAGGTGGCCGAGTGGCTAAAGGCGGCAGACTGTAGTCTTTGGTTTATTCCAAAACCTAAATTTGCAGCTCATACAAGTGATTGTATGATGATAACTAGGCTAATTCGGGGAATCCTTAACAGGTAAGGCTGATGGCAATCCCGAGCTAGGAAAGAAATTTCCGAGTGTAGAGACTTTATACCTAGTATCTTAATTTTAAGATAAAGAGAAAGTCCAGACTACAAACAAGAAATTGGTAGTGAAAACTATAGTAGTAAGAAATCTGTTCTCATTTGAGTACGAAGGTTCGAATCCTTCCCTGCCCACCAATAATCGACAAAAATAGTTTTAGCTATTCATTTTGTCGATTATTTTTTTATAAAGGAGAAATAAATTAATGAATTTTAAAACTAATAAAGAAAAAGGAAATTCAGGATTGGGTATGGCGATAGCATATTTTACAACTAATGGATATACTGTTTCTATTCCTTTAAATGATACACAAGATTATGATTTGGTAGTTGAAAAAGGTGGAGTTTTAAAATCAGTTCAAGTAAAAGCAACAGGTTGCAAAACTTCAAGAGGAAATTTTCAAGTTGCGTTAAAAAGTTGTGGTGGGACTAAAGGAGATACATATAAAACAATATTAGAAACGAATGTTGACTATGTTTTTATTTTTAATGAAAATAAAGAAATGTATTTAATCCCCAAAAAAGATATAAAAAATAAAAGTACATTAAATTTATGTGATAAATATAAGAAGTATATTGTAAATATATAACAAAATAAAAACTTATTCTATAATTATTTTAGGTGATTTTATGTTTAGAGGTTTTTTGGAAAATATAGATTATGATAAAATTTCCGAAAAAGAATTTCTTGAATCAGGAAAGCAAACAAAACCAAGTTCAAGTATTAAAAGGATAGCAGGGGTATAGCGGGAAATAATAATACAACTATTCAAATAATAAGAATTATTGAATGGATAAAACAAAATTTGGATTATAAAAATGTAGGTGAAATAAAGTTCAAAAGAACAGCATCTGAAATACTAGAAAGTGGAATTTATACGGGATGCAGTGATTTTGCGCTACTTTTTGAAACTATAACAAGAGAAAAAGGAATACCTACTATACATATTCAAACAGCTAAGAAAAAATTTGTAGAAGATTTACAAAAAAGCAAAGATATTGAAGTAAGAGGGCATCATTTTTGTGAGTGTTTTGTAAATAATAGATGGATATTAGTTGATTCATCAAGAGGAAGTGTATTACAAAATTATGATAATAATGATTTTAACTTAGGACAGTATTATATATTTTCTAAAAGTACAGATATATTTGAAACTGGAATTAGTAATGTTACTGATAATAATCAAATGATAAAAAGACTATTTTCTGGTTTTGATTTAGAAAGGTTTCATCCTGCTAATAGTATAGAGCAGGAAATAAGTAGATAAATAAAAGATTACTAAATTATATTTTTAGTAATCTTTTTTATATTGTAACAATTTTTTTAGTAAAGTCTAAGTTATTACAAGAATTGAAATCATATCCAATAGTATATACATTAGTTGCAAAAATATCTTTATCAAGCATAAGTTTTAAATTTTTATTGTTAGATCTATCAGCAAAACGTTTAACAGAAGTAATTATTTCAAGTCTTGGATTTGCTTTTGCAATTTCTGATATTATAAATTTACCTCTATTATTTAAGCCTAAAACTCTAACATAAGGATTAACCTTTTTAGATAAAGTCATATCCTTTTTCGTAATACCAAGTAGAGAATATAATAATATTCTTTGTATTCTAGTAGAAGTATATCTTTTTGATTTTATAAGAGTTAAGAATTCTTGGATAGTATTGCAAGAGTTTGCGGCTTTTTTAATAGAAAATTCTAAACCTTCTGTTACATCTGGAAGTTCAGCAATTTCTGAGGTATCCATTTTCCTTAAATTATAAATAATTTGTCGCTCAAAAACAGATAAATCAGGGATAATATGTCCTTGTTTAATATTATCCATCAAAATAGCGTAACTAGGAGGCGGAAGTAATCTTCTTGCAATTTCAAAATTACCGTTTTTTATAATATTTCTAATAGCAGTAGCACTTGCTATATTTCCTGAGTAATTTAAATCATTATATCCTGCCTCAAATCTTGTAATAGGAATAGGTCTAATATTGCTCTTATATTTTTTTAAAGCTTTTATATATTCTATTCCTAAAATATTATTAGGAGAAGAAAGTACATGAGCATATTTCTTATTATTATTTAAGTACTGCATTAAAGCGTTTTCTCTAGCTTTAGGGAATGAAATTCCTTTATTTAATTCTTCAGATAAAATGTTTTTATAAGCTTTAGGTTCTTTATATAATATATTTGCAATTTCACTTAAAATATCAATGTCAGAAGTTTCACTACCAAATCCAAGATAGTCTACTACTTTTAGAGAATCTAAAATGTGAATGCTACCTTCTGCAAAGTTTTCAGCACTAGACGTAGCATATAAAACAGGAAGTTCTATTACTAAATCAACACCACATTTTAGAGCTGCTTCTGTTCTAGACCATTTATCGATAATTGCTGTACTACCACGTTGTGTGAAATTACCACTCATAATTGCCACAACATAATTAGAACCAGTTGCCTTTTTAGATTGCTCTAAATGATACAAATGGCCATTATGAAATGGATTATATTCACATACAATACCTAAAACTTTTCCCATGTTAATTCCTTCCTTGTATATTTTTTTATTTACTGTTATAATATTACCATAAAATGGATAAAAAAACAATGGAAAGGTATGAATAACATGGAAAAAGTGACAATTTATACAGATGGAGCTTGCTCTGGAAATCCAGGACCAGGAGGTTGGGCAGCAGTATTAATTTATAATGAAAATAGAAAAGAGATATCTGGAGGAAAAAAAGATACGACTAATAATGTAATGGAATTGACAGCAGTTGTAGAAGCCTTAAAGATGTTAAAATATCCTTGTGAAGTTGATTTACATAGTGATAGTGCATATATTGTGAATTGTTTTACACAAGGTTGGATATACAATTGGGTGAAAAACAATTGGAAAACAGCTTCAAAAGAACCTGTAAAAAATAAGGAAATATGGGAAGAATTATATAATTTAACTAAAATACATAAAGTTAATTTTATAAAAGTAAAAGGTCATAGTGATAATGAATTAAATAATAGATGTGATGAATTAGCAAGAAACGCAATAAAAGAATTGTAATTTCCAAAACTTGGAATTTATTAAAAAATGTGGTATAATATAATTATGCTAAAAAATTAGCATACAAATTTTGTTCTCCTGTTTTTGCAGGTTGATATAGGCTTTATTGGAAATGAATGTTTGAGGAGAAAAATTGAAAAGACTTACTTTGAAAGATTATCAGAATCTGCCGGTTTCTTCGGTATATTTGACAACGATAGTAGAAAAGTTGCCAAAAGGAAAGATTCCTTCAATGACGATATGCCCTGTTGTGATGCTGGGCAAAGATTGTATACGGCTTGATTGTGAAAAGACCATTGATTTGAGTCGATTCTTTCAGGCAAATATGAGACCTATCTCAGACTACTATCCTGAAGGACAGTACAGGTTCTGCATGAAGAAGGGACATGTGTGTTTGGAATTTAGCGATTCCGAACCATACGACCGTTACGTCGAATATGCAGGTAGGAGTTTCGATAATGGTGTGGTAAAGTTCGCTTGCCGCTAAAAGTCGGAACGACGATTCGAAGTAAGTAAGTGAAAGTCATACGATTCTTTGAGTTGTGTGGCTTTTACTGTTTTTATATTACATTTATATTACATTAAGAAAAAATATTGAAATATTTTGTCTGTTTAAGTATAATAAAAGTGTATAATATTGAACGAAAGAGAATTTTGCAGGGGAGGATTTTCATGGATACTTTTGCAGATTACATATTAGAAGAAAGAGATTTAGCTTCTAAAATGGAAATAGTATATTATTTAGCTAAAAAAAATAGAATATTTTTTGATAAATCTGTTATTTTTAAAACAGAGATAACAAGAATGTTCTTAAATTATTCAAAAATTGAAGTAGATAAAAATTTAGTATTAACAGCATCTTTACTTTGTAATGTAAAAAAAGTAGATAATGCTCAAGATATAGATGGTATCCATACCTATGCAAAAAAAGGTGCAGAGTATCTATCTACAATAGGATTTAATAAAAGATTTTGCAAAATATGTGAAGAAATAAATAGATATAGTAATAGTAATCCAAGAGAAAGAGAAAGTGACATATTAGAATTAATTGACCAATTTGGTGGAATGCTTTTGGATAGACCTGAAAGAATAGGATTTAAGCCAGATGAGGCGTTAGTACTTTTAGAACATAGAAATCTTAAAGATAAGTATAATCGTTATATGGAAACATTTATTGATTTTGTGAACTTTATGGAGCAAATAAATGTTAGTGAATTAGTAAATATGACAGCTTTGAGAAGATTAGTAAAAATTCATAATGAAACAGATGGAGTAATTAACTTTATAAAAGAAGTTGCATATAGTTATGGACCTAAAGTGGATAAATTGATAGAAAAGCAAAAAGAAAAGTTGTCTAAAGAGATGTTTAATAATTTAGAAAATCCTAATAGACCATTGTTTAGTGAAGAAACAGCAAAGAAAATAATGAATCATTTAGGAGAAGGAGTAGGAGATAAGGTAGAGGAGTAAAAAATGTACGAAATATTTGCAGATTTACATGTACACATAGGAAGAAGCGAAAATGGAAAACCAATAAAAATAACAGCAGCAAGGTCACTTAATTTTGCTAATATTGCAAAAGAATGTGCAGATAAAAAAGGAATAAATGTTGTAGGAATTATAGATTGTGCATCACCATATGTAATAGAAGATATTGAAAATTTCCTAAAAACAGGTGAAGCATATGAATTAGAAGATGGAGGAATTATATATAAAGATAAAGTATGTATAATTCTTGGAAGTGAAGTAGAAACCTCAGAAAAAGGAAGAAATGGAAAATCAGGTGCAGCACATAATTTGTGCTATTTTCCACACCTAAGTGATATAAAAAATTTCTCAAACGAACTTAGCCATCATTTGAAAAATATTACATTAAGTACACAAAGAACAGATTTATCAGGATATGATTTAATAGATATGGTAGAGAAGTATAATGGAATATTAGTTCCTGCACATATATTTACACCATATAAGAGTTATTATGGAAATTGTACTGATAGATTAGAATATGTATTTAAAGAAAAATTTGATAAAATATTTGCAGTAGAATTAGGATTAAGTTCAGATACGTTTTTAGCAGATGAGATATCAGAGTTAGAAACAAGAACTTTTTTAACCAATTCAGATGCACATTCTCTTCCAAAGATTGCAAGAGAATATAATAAAATGCAAGTAGAAGATATTTCATTCAAAGAAATAGTAAAAGCTTTAAAGAATGAAGATGGAAGAAAGATTTTAGCAAATTATGGACTAGACCCAAAACTTGGAAAGTATCATAGAACATATTGCGATGATTGTAATAAATCAATTGAAACAAAAGAGCCAGTAGATAAATGTCCATATTGTGGTGGAAAAAATGTTACTTTTGGAGTTTTTGATAGAATAGAATTAATAAAAGATAAAAAAGAAACCAAAAGTCCAGAAAATAGACCACCATATATTTATCAAATACCGTTAGGATTTATTCCAGGTGTAGGTGGAAAAACAGTTCAAAAATTATTAGATGCGTTTGAAACGGAAATGAATATTTTACACAAATTATCAAAAGATGATATAGAAGCAGTTGTAGGAAGTAAGATTGCAAACAATATAGAGAATGCGAGAAATGGAAACTGTGTAGTTCATTCAGGAGGAGGAGGAAACTACGGAAAAGTTTCTGTAAAAAATAAATAAAACAGTTCTAAAAATCTCTTTATCGAATACACATTATGTATAAACGATGAGGAGATTTTTTTATGAAGGAAAAAGGATTAAAGATTAAAGAAACAATAAAACAACATATATTGAACAATAAAAAAGAATACATAATTGTAACTTTATTATTCATAATTGGAATATTTTTAGGAGTGTTTTTTGTAAACAATTTAGGAGAATCTCAAAAGGCAGAAGTACAAGAGTATTTAAATAATTTTGTAGAAAAAATGAAGGAAACAGGCAATTTAGATAATATTAGTTTATTAAAAACAAGTATTATACAAAATATAGTTCTTGCAGTAATAATATGGTTTTTTGGAACTACTGTTATAGGAATACCAGTTGTATTTGGAATACTGATTTATCGTGGATTTTGTTTTGGGTATACTATATCAGTCTGTGTTACTATTATGGGAATGTCGAAAGGTCTAATATTTGTACTTATCAATTTACTATTGCCAAGCATATTGCTAATACCAGCAATTTTAGCTTTAGCAGTAAGTGGATTCAAATTATATAAATCTATTGTGAAAGATAGTGGAAAAGAAAATGTAAAAATGGAAATAGTAAGACATACAATATTTTCATTAATAATGCTAGTAACTATGGTAATAGCATCATTTGTAGAGGTATTTATTTCAACTAATATTTTAAAGATTGTTATTAAGTATTTCTAAAAAATATATAAAAATATAAAAAAATGTATTTACATTTTTAAAATTGTTTGATATAACATATATAGTTTATGTAAATAGATTATTAAAGATTAGGGGTAGATATAGATATGGAGAGACAATTAAAACTTTTTTTCGAATTTTTAGAGAATGAAAAGAAACTATCAGACAACACATTACAATCATATAAAAGGGACTTAAAGCAATTTAGAAAATTCTTAGAGTCATATAGTCTTCATTATAATAAAGTAAGTGAGGATGATATAAATTTCTATATAAAAGAACTACAAGACAATGGTAAAAAAGCATCTAGTATATCTAGAGCTATTGCATCAATTAGATCATTTTATCAATTTGCATTAAAAAGAAAAAAAGTAAAAAAAGATCCAACGGCAAATGTAAAATCACCTAAAATAGAAAAGAGAGTACCTAGTGTGTTAACTGCAAAAGAGGTTGAATTGTTATTAGACCAACCAAAAGATGTTGACTTAAAAGGAACTCGTGATAAAGCAATGTTAGAGTTTGCTTATGCAACAGGTATGAGAGTTACAGAAATTATTTCATTAGACATTGATGATGTGAACTTAGATGAAGGATATGTAACTTGTAGAAATGGAAACAAACAAAGAACAATACCACTTGGAACAATGGCATTAAATGCATTAAAAGAATACATAGAAGATGCTAGAGATATATTAATTAAAGATGAGAATCAAAAAGCGTTATTTGTTAATGTTAATGGTGGAAGATTAACAAGACAAGGATTTTGGAAGATTATTAAATATTATAAAGAACAAGCTCATATAACAAAAGATATTACACCACATGTTTTAAGACATTCTTTTGCAACACATCTTTTACAAAATGGAGCAGATTTAAAAGCGATTCAAACAATGCTTGGACATTCTGATATATCTTCTACACAAGTATATATGCAATTCCAAGATGGAGGATTGAAAGATATTTATAAGAAAGCTCATCCAAGAGCATAAAATAGGAAACTACTATGTTAACTCATAGTAGTTTTTATTTGAATTTTTTGGAAATATGTGATATAATAAAAGCTATCATTGTCAGTTTGTCGTTTGCAGCATAGGGCTGCAGGAAGGAGGACAAATGTCCACGGCAATGCAAATTATTGAAAGGGCAAATCGGGAAAACAAAGGAGTCGTGATTATCGTTTCTGGAAAAGAGATGGCAAGAAGGATTCCCATCTGTGTGAGGTTTAAGAGCAACCAAAAGAAAGGTGTTGTTCAAGAGACCTCTCATCATGCAGAGGAGCTTACGCTTGAGTTGGATTTGAGGAATGGTGCCAATAAGGTAGCATTTGTTTGTGACAAGAATCGCACAAAGGTTAGGGTGTCTGAATTCTTGATTACTGATTCAGTAAAAGATGGGGCACCTGCTTATGCGTTTCTCTCGGCACATGTGTTTACCAGTCTAGACGAACTGGAAAGCCCTCAGATGGAAGGAATACCATGTATTCCTACGATTCAAGAGAATCATTATGGTAATGAGTGGTAAACTCTAACCGAGGATAAGTCTTTTCTTTAGGCGGATCAGTGTGTGCTTGAAAGAACATTTACTGGTCTGCCTATGTTTTTTTATAGATTTTTACTAGACATAAACTTGAAAAAAAGATATAATAAGGATGTTGAAAAGTAAGGTGTAGAAAATGAAGAAAAAAGTATTATTCATATCAAGTACAGGAGGACATTTAAGCGAAATGTTACAATTATCTCCTTTATTTGAAAAATATGATTATCATATAATAACAGAAAAAGATAAAGCAAATGAATCTTTAAAAGAAAAATATGGTGACAAAATAGATTTTTTACCATATGGGACAAGAAGCAAATTATTTAGTTATATTTTTAAATATTTTTATTTATGCTTAAAAACAGTATATTATTATTTTAAGTTAAGACCAAAAGTTATAATAACAACAGGGACACATACAGCGGGACCAATGTGTATTTTAGGAAAAATATTTGGAAGTAAAGTTATATATATAGAAACATTTGCAAATAGAAACAAGAAAACAGCAACAGGAAGATTAATATATCCAATTGCAGATTTATTTATAGTGCAATGGGAAGAAATGCTTAAAGTTTATCCAAAAGCTGTATATGGAGGTTCAATTTATCAATGATATTAGTTATGTTAGGAACACAAAATAATAGCTTCCATAGGCTATTAGAAGAGATAGATAGATTAATAGATAAAAAAGTAATAAATGAAAAAGTAATAGTACAAGCAGGATATACAAAATATTCCTCAAATAATATGGAGATATTTGGTTTGATACCACAAGAAGAGTTAGAAAAATATCAAGACAAAGCAGATTTAATAATAACTCATGGTGGAGTAGGGTCAATAATAGGTTCAATAAAGAAAGGAAAAAAAGTAATCGCAGTACCAAGATTACATGAGTATGGTGAACATGTAAATGACCATCAAAAGCAAATAGTAGAAAACTTTGATAAAAAAGGATATATTATAGGTGTTTATGATGTTTCTGATTTAGAAAAAGCAATAGAAAAATCAAAAGAATTTGAACCAAAAAAATATGAAGCAAATAATAAAAAAATGTTGTCAATAATAGAAAATTTTATTGATAATATAAAATAGAAGATAAGGAAGAAATAAATTGGAAAGTAAAGAAATGATGAATAAAGAAGTGAAAGTGAATAAAGAAAAAATTATAGAGATATTAAATAAATTTTTTAATTCTATATGGTTCCCAATAGTAATTGGAATTATATTATTGTTGAAAACAATATTCTTTTATGGAAATACTATAACAATAAGAGAAGCTATAGATAAAAACCTCGTTATAGGAACAGTTATGTTTTTAACGACTTTTATGTGTATAGTATGTGTGCTACCAAATAGAGCTAGAACTATAACTACAATTGTAGTGGGTACATTACTTAGTGTTTTGCTCTTTGCAGATAATATATATTATATATATTCAAGTTCAGTGCTATCAATTGCTCAAATGACAAATCTCCAATATGGAGAAGAAATAATGGGAACTATTCCAATGCTTTTAGATTTTAAGCAAATATTATATTTTATTGATATAATTTTAATTGCAGTACTTTTATTAACAAGAATATTAAAAATACAAAAGAAAAATAAAGCTAATTGGAAGGTAAATGTATTAAGAGCGATATCAGGTGTGGCAGCTATTGTTTTGTTTTTCACAGTAGATGCAGATTATGTGGAAAAAGCAGGTGAAGATCCATATAATAAAGATACACAGGTAAAAAAAGGAACAATTTATGGATATCATATATCAGATATTAAAAGTTTGATCAATATAAAGAAAAAAGCAAAATATGATAATAAAGAAGAATTGATTTCAGATTATGAAGAATTAAAAGATAAGTATGATGAAAAATATGGAGAAAGTAATTATAATTTAGAGGGAATTGCAAAAGGCAAAAACATTATAATTTTACAATTAGAATCAATTCAAGAATTTGTAATAAACAAAACAATAAATGGTAAGGAGATAACTCCAAACTTAAATAAATTTATAGATGAGAATATAGAATTTTCAAATATGTTTATGCAAAGTTATTCAACAACTGCAGATTCAGAATTTTCAGCAGTAACATCTTTGTATCCTATGGAAAATGGTATGTCATATAGTAGATATTATTCAAATAAATATGATGATATATTTACTATGTTTAAAAACGAAGGTTACGATACTTCATATATGCATGGAAATTATGGATATTTTTGGAATAGAGGCAATGTATATAGAGCTTTTGGAGTAGATCGTTTGGAATTAAAGGATTCCTTTGAAGATATATCAGAAAATGTAATGGGATATTTATCTGATGAATTGTTATATAAACAAGCAGTAGAGAAAATGAAAACATATAATATGCCATTTTTCTCATTTATAGTATCAGCATCATCACATACAGGATTTACATTAGATGGATTAGAAGATAGGAGCAAAGTTAGTATTGATGTTGGAAAATATAAAGATACTTTCTTTGGAAATTATTTGGAATCTGTTAATTACGCAGATTATGCTTTTGGAACATTTATAGAAGAACTTAAAGAAGCTGATTTATATGATGATACAATTATTTTAATATATGGTGACCATAATGGAATTGATATGTACAATGAAGAAATGTTAGATTTCTTAGAGCAAGTAAATCCTAATATGACTGATGTGGATATTAAATTAAATTATATAAGGGTAGCGTGTGCTATGAAAATACCAGGGATGGAAGACTTAACTATTGAAAAACCTGTAAGTAAATTAGATATAAAACCTACATTTGAGTATTTAATAAATGGACAAGCAGGAGTAAGCCTTGGAACTAATATGTTTGCTAGAAAAGATTTTATTTCTTTAAATAACGAGAGGATTGTAACTAGTAGATATTACTATGATGAAAAATGGTTTAGAAGAAGTGATGGAGTAGAAATAGACTTGGAAGAAATTCCAGAGGATGAAAAAGAACTATTGGATGAATATTATAATGATATGAAAGAAGAACTAGATATATCTACTTCAATAAGTATAAATAATTTACTAAAATAGGAAGGTAATAACATGGATGAAGAAAGAATAATTAGTCCGATGTTGGAAAATAGTACAGAGGAAAGACTTGAAAATTCATTGAGACCTAAGAATTTAGATGAATATATAGGACAAGACAAAGTAAAAGAAAACATGAAGATATATATAGAATCAGCTAAAAAAAGAAATGAACCATTAGACCATTGTTTATTATATGGACCTCCTGGTTTGGGTAAAACAACTTTAGCAAATATTATTGCAAATGAAATGGGGTCAAATTTAAAAGTTACATCAGGACCAGCAATAGAGAAACCAGGAGATTTAGCAGCATTACTTACAAATTTATCTGAGTTTGATGTTTTGTTTATAGATGAGATTCATAGGTTGAGTAAAAGCGTAGAAGAGATATTATATCCAGCTTTAGAGGACTTTACATTAGATATAGTAATAGGAAAAGGACCAAGTAGTAAGTCTATCAGATTAGATTTACCAAAATTTACTCTTATAGGAGCTACAACAAAAGCAGGTTCTTTAACTACTCCACTTCGTGATAGATTTGGAATTATACATAGATTAGAATTATATTCACCGGAAGATTTAGCAACAATAGTAAAAAGGTCAAGTAAAATATTAAATGTAAATATAGATGAAGAAGCAGCAGTAGAAATTGCAAGAAGGTCAAGAGGAACACCTAGAATTGCAAATAGATTATTGAAAAGAGTAAGAGATTATGCTATTGTATTAGGTGATGGTCATATTACTCTAAAGATTGCAAAACATGCATTAAATAAATTAGAAATAGATGAATTAGGTTTAGATGATATAGATAGAAAATTGTTAGAAACAATGATTGTACAATATGGTGGTAGAGCAGTTGGAATAGAAGCACTAGCGGCAACAGTAGGTGAAGAAATAGATACAATAGAAGATGTTTATGAACCTTATTTAATACAAATAGGATTTATTGCAAGGACATTAAGAGGAAGGAAAGTATTGCCACCAGCATACAAACATTTAGGATATGAATATTTAGGAATGTGAAAGGAGTAAATAAAATGAGTAGTTTTTATGATAGAGTAAAGGAGATTTGTAGTAAATATAAAAAGGTTGCAATGTTCATAGATATGGATGGAACAATTGTTGAGTATAATCTTTATCCAGATGGTGTTATAACACCAGAAGCAAAAGGATTGTTTGTAAATAATAAGCCTTTGAAAATAGTCCTTGATGAATTAAGAAAAATAAATAAAATAGAAAATATAGATTTATACATTTTATCAATGTCTAGAAGTTATATAATAGCAGATGAAAAGAAAGTATGGTTAAAAAAATATGCAGACTTTATAGATGAAAACAACTATATAATAATAAATAAGGAAGCGGGAGATTATACAACTGAAAATAGAAATCGTATAAAAGCAGACAAAATAACAGAAAAATTGAATCAAGGATATGATCACGCAATCTTTTTAGATGATGACCATAAGGTATTACAAGGAGCAATGAAATTACTAGGAGATAAATGTGATGAGTTCCATGTATCATCAGCAATAATTTAGAATTAGAGGAGAATCAATGTTTTTAGAAAAAATAAAAAATAACTATAAAACATTAATGATTGTTGCAGGTATTAATGTTTTAGTATTTGCTGTGGTAAATCTTATATTTGATATAAAATATGAACAGGTTGACGATTTTATCATATATAATCTATATTCTGGATTAGATGGAACGTATAATATTCATGGTGTGTATATTCATCCTGCTCTATGTTTTATATTAGGTATGTTTTTTAGAATTTTGCCTATGGTAAATTGGCATACGATGTTTTTACTTGCAATGCAATTTATTTGCTTTACTATAATAGGAACGTTAATAATAAGAAAAAACAATAGTAAAATTTCTTATATATTATATATATTATTTGTAAGTGTATGTTATACTTCATTACTACAATTAATACAATACACATCTGTTTCAGCTCTTTTAATATTAACAGCATTTTTTGTGATGATGGATTATATAGAACGAAAGAAACAAGGAAAGAAATATATTATTTGTTATGCTATTATTTTTACATTGGGAATAATGACAAGGATGCAATCATTAATGATAATAGCACCATTTTTTGCATTATACTTTGTATATAATTTAGTTTTATTTATAAGAAAAAAAGTAGAAAAAGAAAAAATAATAAAAATAGTAAAGAACTATTTATTATTTGGAATCTTAACTGTTGTAGTATATGTATCAAATTACATATTTTATAATAACGAAATTTACAAAAACTATGATGAATTTAATGAATTAAGAACTATCTTACAAGACAATGTTTATGTCTCATATGAAGGAAATAAAGATATTTTTGATGAGATAGGATGGTCTGAAAATGATCATTATCTGTTCTATACATTTAATTTTGGAGATGAAAATGTTTATAGTAAAGAAAATCTACAAAAAATTGTAGATTATAAAAAGGCTCAAGGAGACCTTTACAATTATGAGTTTAGATTAGACGATATTGTAAATGATTTAATAGATCAAATGAGAAACACAAATCCATATATTTGTATAATGTTTTTGGGAAGTTTCTTAGTTGCAATCTACACAAATAATAAAAATAGAGGTTATATAATATCAATATTTTTAGTAACACTTGCGGTAAATTGTATATTTATCGTAATAAATAGAAGTATGCAAAGGGTTGTAATACCTGAATATATTTTAGGAACAGCATTGTTCTTATATTTAATAAAATATAGAGAAAAAGTAGATGATGAAAAATCAAATATAACAAAAGCAATTTCAGTATTTATAATTGTTATAACAGTAATTTTTTCAGGAGGAGCATATCAGTTTAATTATCATTTAGAAGATTATAGTAATTATAAAGAGGTAATAGAATATACAAATTCACATAAGGAGAATGTATATTTATACACAGTTCCAGCACTTCAATATAGATATTTAACATATTCTGTATATGAAATGCCACCTAAAGGTGCTTTTTCAAATTTAAGAGTTATGGGTGGATGGGATATGTATACACAAAATTATTATGATTTTAAAGATAGATATGGTTTAGATGGTACATTCTTAGATTTATTGAAAGAAAATGTATATTTAATAGATGGAGATGTTAATTGGTCAGGTAACTTCTATCATAATTATATAGATAATATTGTTTTATTTATTAAAGAACATTATGATGTGGATGTAAACTATGAAAAAGTAAAGACTTTTGATAATATATATATTTATAAATTATATGAAGTAGCAGACTAAAAAACTGCTACTTTATTTGTAACGAATGCTAATTTTGTACGTCTTATATATAAGAAAGGGGATAAAGGTTATGCAGGATATTGAAAAAATATATGAAGAATATTTTGAAACTGTAAATAAATATTTATTCTGTTTAACTAAAAATTATGACATAGCAGAA
>CALXXB010000007.1 GCA_944392525.1 uncultured Clostridia bacterium
ACCCCAATTGAATATCGCATTCAATTAGGGTTTTCATAGATAACTTTTTTAGTGTCTACTTTTTGTTGACAACTTCAAGAGTCTGCCTCTCTTTTTTATTTTTTATAAAAACTATAATAAAGAAGTTTGTCGAAAAGTTCTAACATATCGACAAAACTTCTTATTTTTTGCTCTTGGAAAATATTGTAAATGGTACTATAATAATTAATGTAAATTTTTGGAAAGGAAGGAGAAATATGGAGTCAAAATTTTATGAAAAGGACAAGCTGTTGGTCTTAAAAGTTACGTCTGAAATTGACGACCATAGTGTACAAGAGATAAGGAGGAGAGCAGATTATGAGATGGAGAGATATATGCCTAAAAAAGTTATATTTGATTTTGATGGTGTTACTTTCATGGATAGTAGCGGAATAGGATTAGTAATAGGAAGGTATAAGTTTGCTAATATGATAGGGGCAAAATTAGAGGTAAGCAATTTAACTAAGAGTGTAAGAAGAATTTTTGATATGAGTGGTCTATTAAAACTAATTCCAACAGTAGAATTAAATTAAGATGTGCCCCAGCTTGGACATTATGTCCAAAGGTAAACGCCCCCAATTGGGCATAAGAAAGGAAGGAAATATGTATAATAATGAAATGAAATTAGAATTTATTAGTAAGTCTTCAAATGAGGCTTTTGCTAGGATTTCAGTTGCAGCATTTGCCTCACAACTAGATCCTACAATAGAAGAACTAGCTGATATTAAAACAGCTGTGTCAGAAGCAGTTACAAACTGCATTGTTCATGGTTATGAAAAGAAACAAGGAGTTGTCAAGATATGTGCTTGGCTTAAAGATAATGAGATTATAATAGAAATTTCTGATAAAGGAAAGGGTATTGAAAATATAGAGATGGCAAAAGAACCATTGTATACAACAAAGCCTAATTTAGAAAGGTCTGGTATGGGATTTACTATTATGGAGAGTTTTATGGACAAAATGGATGTGGAATCTGTTGTAGGATTAGGAACGAAAGTAACTATGTCTAAGGTTATAAAGCCAAAAGAAGACAAGGATGAAGACGAATTTAAAATGCTTATGACAAATTCTTAAAAAGAAAAGAGGAGAATATGTACGAAAATGATAAAGAATTCATAAAAAAAGCTCAAGAAGGAGATAATATAGAGCTGGAGAAGTTAATAAACAATAATAATGGTCTTATTTGGTCTATAGTAAGAAGGTTTCAAGGAAGAGGGTATGAAAAAGAAGATTTATATCAAATAGCAAGTATGGGATTTATAAAAGCAGTAAAAAGATTTGATACCAATTTTGAAGTGAAACTATCAACATATGCTGTTCCGTATATGATAGGAGAGATAAAAAGATACATTCGTGATGATGGACCTATAAAAGTAAGCAGAAGTATAAAAGAATTAGGTATAAAAATAAGAGAATTACAAAAAGAATATTTCTATAAGAAAGGAGAGGATATAAGTATAGAGAAAATTGAAAAAGAATTGAAGGTGTCCAAAGAAGATATAGTGTTAGCAATGGAGGCAACGAGAAAACCTGAATCTATTGAAGGAAGTAGTTCTACTAATTCAAAAGATGGAAAAGATATTAATTTAATTGATAGATTATCTACAGATAAAGACGAAGAAGAGATTCTTACCAACAAAATTGTAATAAATGAGCTAATTAAAGATTTAGATGAACGAGATAAAAAAGTAATCTTGCTTAGGTTCTTTAAAGAAAAAACTCAAAGTCAAGTAGCAGAGATTTTAGGTGTAACGCAGGTTCAAGTATCTAGAATAGAAAGAAAAGTTTTAAATAGTATGAAAACAAAGTTATGCTCATAAATTATTATAGAGGGGAATTTTAGGAGTGGTAGGATGAAAAAAGTTTTTATCTATTTTTTTGTATTTTTATTAGTATTTTTTTTACTCCCAGCATTGCTTACTAAGAAAAATGTAGAAGCAAAAGTACCTGAAAATAATGTAGCGGAAAATATAGAACAAGTAAGTGAGAATAAATATGATTATAAAAATTACGGAACAATAAAATTATTACATAGTGATACTGGAGAAGTAGAGGAAGTTCCACTAGATACATATTTGTGTAATGTTGTGTCTGCTGAAATGCCTGCTGACTTTGAATTAGAGGCATTAAAGGCACAAGCTGTTGTTGCAAGGACATATACTATTTATAAAATACAAAATAAAAAACATGAAAATAGCGATATTTGTGATGATTCTTCTTGTTGCCAAGCATGGATTTCAAAAGAAGATAGACTAGCTAGATGGGATGAGGATAAAAGAGAAAGCAATTGGGCAAAAATAGAACAAAGTGTGAATGAAACTAAAGGAAAAATAATTACATATGAAGGAGCTCCTATAAATGCATTTTTCCATTCAAATAGTGGTGGAACAACAGAACTTCCTGTAAATGTCTGGGGTGGTGGAACAAATTTTCCTTATTTACAAGTAGTAGAAACAGCAGGTGAAGAAGGATATTCACAATATCAATCAGAGGCAATATTTACACAGGATGAATTGATAGAAAAATTAAAAAGTAAATATGAAGATATTACAATTGATTTTAATAATGATGATGATTTAAAAATTTTAGATTATACTGATAGTGGAAGAGTAAAAACAGTAAAATTTGGAAATCATGAACTTTCAGGTACAGAGACAAGAAGTTTATTAGATTTAAGGTCTACAAATTTTGAAATAATAAAAGAAGATGGCAATATTAAGTTTTCAGTAAAAGGTTATGGTCATGGTGTTGGAATGAGTCAAACAGGTGCAGATACTCTAGCAAAAGAAGGTAAAACTTATGAAGATATAATTAAACATTTTTATGTTGGTGTTGAAATTTCAGATGTAAATTCTCTATAAAAAATTATCCTAAAATGTATAATCTCTTCAAAATAGGAAATACTTGTATTAATAAAAGTTTGAAGGAGGATAATATGAGAAATATGAGAAGAGATAACAGGGCAAGAAGTAATAAAGATGCTATGCAAAATAAAATTATAATGTATTGTGTTATTGGAGTTGCTGTTCTTACAGTTATTTTAGTTGCTTTACTTATGTATAGTAGACATTTAAATGAAGAAATGCAAGATAGTGTAATAGATTTTGAAGATATGGCTAATATAACAAGTGGAAATAACAATACAAATAATACTAATACAAATACAGAGAGTGTGAGTACGGAAATTGGTAAATCTGTAAACGAAGTTCAAAATGAAACTAATACTACAAATAGTACAAATACAACTAACAGTACAACAAATACGACTAAAACAACAAGTAAGTCTACAGAAACTAATGCAGCAAAAGAAAAAGAAGAGGCTAAAAAAGAATTATCTTTTGAAAGACCTGTCGAAGGAGAAATTATGAAAGCATATGCTAAAGATAATTTAGTATATTCTGAAACTCTTCAAGAATGGACTACACATTTAGGAATAGATATTAAAGCAGATAAAACTACTGTTGTAAAAGCAGCAGAAGCAGGTACTGTAAAAACTATTAAAAATGACCCAAGATATGGTTTAACAATTACAATTGAACACGATGATGGTTACCAAACTGTTTATGCTAACCTTTTAAGCTCTGAATTTGTAATAGAAGGAGAAAAAGTAGAAAAAGGACAAAGTATAGGTACTGTTGGCAATACTGCAACTTTTGAGATTGCGGATGAACCACACTTACATTTTGAGATATTAAAAGATGGTGTTCAAATAGACCCAAGTATTTTTATTCAATAGACGCTTAAAATAAGCGTCTAGTTTTTATATAAATAAAATTTAACTTTTTTAAAAAATATCAAAAATATGTTTGACATTTTTTTGTTTGTATGATATCATGGTTTCAAATTAAAAACGGGAGTGATAATATATGCAAAGAAAGAAGAAACCAGAGCTAAATAAGAGAGAAAAATCAATACTAAAATTCATCGAAAAACAAATAATGACACAAGGATATCCACCATCAGTAAGAGAAATCGGAAAAGCAGTAGGTTTAAGTTCAACAGCAACAGTACATGGATATTTAAAAAAATTAGAAGAAAAAGGTTATATAAAGAGACAAGATAAAAAAGGAAGAACAATGAGACTACTAAAAGGTGGTTCAGGAGAGCCAAAAACAACATCAAGCAAAGATTTCTATACACAAAAAGAATTAGTAGAAGTTCCTATAATTGGTAAAATAACAGCAGGAGAGCCAATTTTAGCAGTAGAAAATGTAACAGATACATTCCCAATTCCAATTGATTTTGTTGGAAATTCAGAAAGTTTTATGCTAACTGTACGTGGCGAGAGTATGATTGAAGCAGGAATTTTAGATGGAGATTATATATTAGTTAAAAGACAAAATACAGCAAACAATGGAGAAATTGTAGTTGCATTAATTGGAGATGAAGCAACAGTTAAAACATTTTATAAAGAGAAAGACCATATTAGATTACAACCAGAAAATAGTACAATGGATCCAATTATCGTGCCTAATTGTGAAATACTTGGAAAGGTTGCAGGAGTATTTAGAAAAATGTAAATTTTGTGTGAATTTGTATTAAATGATATTGACAAAATGACACTATGTCACATATAATGTGATATGGTGTTATTTTATATATAAAAGGAGGAGGAATATGCTAAAAGTATTAAAAAATCTAAAAAATTCTTTTTGGGCAGTTGTGGTAATAATTTTATTATTAATTGTACAAGCGCAAGCTGATTTAAGATTACCAGATTATACATCAAAAATAGTTAATGAAGGAATACAATCTGGTGGAATTGAAACAGCAGTACCACAAATAATTAGTAAAGAAGATATGGAAAATATCTTAATTTTTTCAGAAGATGATGATAAGATAACTGAAAATTATACTTTAGTAGGAGAGAGCCCATCTAAAGAACAAGAAAAAGTATTAAAAAATTATTTAGGAAGAGACTATAGTGTAGAGCCAGATACAATATATGTATTAAATGATATTGACTCTAGCAAAGAAGATGAGTTGTCAAGTATTATGGCAAGTCCATTAATGGAACTTCAGGCAGTAACAAGTGAAGAGACAGCAACTCAAATAAAAGAAGCTTTTGCTCAAAATGTACCAGAAGAACAAAAAGCAGTTTTTGAAAACATGAGTATTCTTGACATAATTAAATCTATGCCAGAAGAACAAAGAAAAGCAGTGTTAAGTGAGTTTACAAAACAAATAGATGAGATGCAAGATTCAATAAAAGAACAAGCTGCAGTAACAGAAATAAAAAATATATATAAAGATTTAGGAGTAGATACAGATAAGCTTCAAAATAATTATATTATATTTACAGGATTACAAATGCTTGGGGTTGCATTAATCAGTATGGTATCAGCTATTACGATTATGCTTCTATCTGCAAGAGTTGCAGCTAAACTTGGAAAAACTTTAAGAGAAAAAGTATTTAAGAAAGTACTAAGTTTTTCAACAGGAGAATTAAATCAATTCTCTACAGCATCATTAATTACACGTAGTACTAACGATATTCAACAGATACAGCAATTAATTGCAATACTATTTAGAGTTGTTGTATATGCTCCAATTATTGGTATTGGTGGATTTATGAAAGTGTTAACAACTAGTGATAATTCAATGGCTTGGATTATAGGTGTTGCAATACTAGCCGTTCTATTTATAGTAGTTACATTGTTTATTGTTGCTATGCCTAAGTTTAGAAAGTTACAAGAATTGACAGATAAACTAAACTTAGTATCAAGAGAAATATTAAGTGGTCTTCAAGTAATCAGAGCATTTAACACAGAGAAAAAAGAAGAAAAGAGATTTGATAATGCAAATAAAGACTTAATGAAGACAAACGTATTTGTAAACCGTGCGATGACTATAATGATGCCTGCATTAATGTTAGTAATGAATGGAATCACAGTTTTAATAGTATGGGTTGGAGGTCAAAATGTAGACCAAGGTATAATGCAAGTTGGTGATATGATGGCATTTATCCAATATACAATGCAAATAGTTATGGCATTCTTAATGATTTCAATGATATCAATTATGTTACCAAGAGCATCAGTTTCAGCAAATCGTATAAATGAAGTTCTAGAGACTGAACCAGCTATAAAAGATAAAGAAGAAACAAAGAAATTTGATCCAAGTAAAAAAGGATTAGTAGAATTCAAAAATGTATCATTCAGATATCCAGATGCAGATACAGAGATATTAGAAGATATAAACTTTACAGCAGAACCAGGTAAAACAACGGCAATAATAGGAAGTACAGGAAGTGGTAAGTCAACAGTTGTAAACCTTATTCCAAGATTCTATGATGTAACTGGTGGAGAACTTAGAATTGATGGTGTAAATGTAAAGGATGTATCTCAAAAAGATTTAAGAGACATTATAGGATTTGTTCCACAAAAAGGATTATTATTCTCTGGAACAATAGAATCAAATATAAAATATGCTGATGATAATATGTCAGATGAAAAGATGTGTAAAGCAGCAGAGATAGCACAAGCAACAGAATTTATAGAGACTAAGGAGAAAAAATACCAAGATCCAATAGCACAAGGTGGAGGTAATGTATCAGGAGGACAAAGACAACGTATTTCTATTGCAAGGGCACTCGCAAAAGACCCAGAAATATTTGTATTTGATGATAGTTTCTCAGCATTAGATTTAAAAACAGATGCAGCTTTAAGAGAAGCTTTATCTGAGATAACACATGATAAAACAGTTATTATAGTAGCACAAAGAATTAGTACAATTTTAAATGCGGACCAAATTATTGTGTTAGAAGAAGGAAAAGTTGTAGGAATAGGAACTCATGAAGAGTTAATTAAAAACAATGAAACATATAGACAAATTGCATTATCACAATTGTCTGAAGAAGAATTAGGTGAGAAAGGAGGAAAATAATATGCCAGGACCAATGGGAGGACCAGGAAGAAATATGTCAACAGCAAAAGCAAAGGACTTTAAGAAAACTACTAAAAAATTAATAAAAAATTATTTATCAAAATATAAAGTGGCATTAATTATCGTAATGATTTTTGCAATAGGAAGTACTATATTTACAATTGTAGGACCTAAGATATTAGGAAATGCAACAACAGAAATATTTAATGGTTTAGTAAGTAAATTGTCTGGTGGCTCAGGAATTGACTTTGGAAAACTAGGAGCAATATTATTAGGTTTACTTGGATTATATTTTGCAAGTGCATTATTCTCACTAATTCAAGGATTTACAATGACAGGGGTTTCACAGAAACTTACTTATAGACTAAGAAATGATATTATTCAAAAAATAAATAAATTACCAATGAATTATTTTGATACTAAAACACATGGTGAAGTATTATCAATAATAACAAACGATATAGATACTTTAAGTATGAACTTAAACCAAAGTATTACACAAATTATTACATCTGTTTGTACAATCATTGGTATACTAATTATGATGCTTTCTATAAGTTGGCAAATGACATTAATTTCATTAATCATTTTACCAATAGCAGGAGTCTTAGTAAAAATTATTGTTAGTAAATCTCAGAAGTACTTCAAAGACCAACAAGATTATTTAGGACATGTAAATGGTCAAGTTGAAGAAATATATGGTGGTTTAAATATTGTAAAAGTATTTAATGCAGAAGGAAAAGTAGATAAAGAATTTGAAAAAGCAAATAATACATTGTATCATTCAGCTTGGAAATCACAATTCTTATCAGGTTTAATACATCCGGTAATGAATTTTATAGGAAATGTTGGATATGTAGGAGTTGCAGTAGCAGGTGGATACTTAGCAATCAATGGAACAATTACAGTTGGTAATATCCAAAGTTTTATACAATATAATAGACAATTTGTACAACCAATAAACCAAATTGCACAAATTTCTAGTATGTTACAATCTATGGCAGCAGCTGCTGAAAGAATTTTTGAATTCTTAGAGCAACCTGAAGAAGTAGATACTGCAAAAGGAAATATTGATACATCAAAACTAGAAGGAAATATAGTATTTGACCATGTTAAATTTGGTTATGATCCAAATAAAACAATTATTAATGATTTCAATTGTAGTGTAAAGAACGGACAAAAAATTGCTATTGTTGGACCAACAGGAGCAGGAAAGACTACAATGGTTAAATTACTTATGAGATTCTATGATGTAAATAGTGGAGCAATTTTGGTTGATGGACATAACATAAAAGATTTTGAAAGAGGAGAGCTTCGTAAGATGTTTGGTATGGTACTTCAAGATACATGGCTATTTGGAGGTACTGTAAAAGATAATATTAAATATGGTAGAGAAGATGCAACAGATGATGAGGTAATTAGAGCAGCAAAAGCAGCACATGTTCATCACTTTATAAAAACTTTACCAAATGGATATAATTCTGTTTTAAACGAAGAATCAAGCAATGTATCAGCAGGACAAAAACAGTTACTTACAATTGCAAGGGTAATTTTAGCAGATCCTAAGATATTAATATTAGACGAAGCGACATCTTCTATTGATACAAGAACAGAGATACAAATACAAGATGCAATGGATAACTTAATGAAAGGTAGAACAAGTTTTATCATTGCACATAGATTATCAACTATTAAAAATGCAGATTTAATATTAGTAATGAATCATGGTGATATAGTAGAACAAGGAACTCATGAAGGATTACTTGCTAAAGGTGGATTCTATAGCGACCTTTATAATTCACAATTTGAAGTCGAAGAAGAAGCTTAATAATAAAATTAAAATAAAGTGTATGAGAAATCATATACTTTATTTTTTGAAAAAATGTAAGAATATTTAAGATATAATATTAAAAAGATGTATGGATTGTTAATATACCACTATATGCAATTGGAAAAATTAAGAAAAAATAATTTAAAAAAGTATTTCTTAGTCTTTATTTTTATAAAAATATGTGGTAAAATATACCAAGTAAAGGAGAGAAATAAGATGACAATGCAAGAAATAACACAATATTTGGATAATAAGATAAATAGTGATGAAAATATAGTAATAATAACTTTTTATGAAGTAAGAATAAAATTTGATTTATCAGAAGAACAAACACAAGAATTTTTAAGGCTTTGTAAAACAAGACTTGAGAATTTAGGATACCAAGTATATTTTACAGGGGCAAAATATATGTATCAAGGAGTAAGTAAAGTAGTACAATCAAATGAATTAATGGTAGCAATAAAAGAAAATTTAGAATAAAAAAAGAAGCAATTTGCTTCTTTTTTTTATTCTAATATATTTTTTATTATATTTTGATGATTTCTTTTTTAGTTTCTTCTTTTTCCAAATATAGAAAGAATACGTAAGAAAATGTTTATAAAGTCTAAATATAATTGCATAGCACAATATACATATATTTTTTCTTGGTTAATTTCTGGAACTTGTTGTAACATCTTAATCTTATTAATATCGTAAATAGTAACTCCACAGAATAGTGCTAAAATAAGCCAATCAATAATCAAATCAAGCATAGAACTTTTTATTATAAATAGATTAATAATGCTTAAAACTAATCCAGCAATTAAAAATACTGTTATATAGGGACTCCATGAACTTAAATCTTTATTTGTCTTATATCCAATTATTCCAAGTACTGCAAAAATTACAGCTGAAATAACAAATAGATATATTATAGAAGAAAGTTCAAATACTGCAAATACTGTAGATAGTGTAACACCATTAATCATTGAGTATACAAAGTAAAGTATTCCAACAGCGGTTGCAGAGAGTTTTCTAAATAGTAAGCTAAAAAGTAAAACAGCAACAAGTTCTATAATTAATAGAATACTAAAATATCCTTCTAAAATTATGTTAAACAGTAATCCTGAGGCATATGTATAATATGCAACAATTGCTGAACCAAGTAGACCTAAAAACATCCAAAAGAAGGTCTTCCCAAATAACTTATTTTGGGTACTTATTTCATTTCCCATATTAATCTCCTTTCAAAATTATATATTAAATTAATTATATAAATAAAAATATAAAAAAGCAATAAAAAATAGAACAAATTTCTTGTTAAAAATTGACATGAATAGTAAAATGCTTTATTATATAATTATATGGTATAAAAGGAGGAATTTTTATGGATGAAAATGAAGTAAAACAAGAAGAAAATGTTAATACAAAAACAACATCACAAGAAGAGAAAAATCTAAATATATGTGGATTACTTAGTTTTATATTTTCACTAGTAGGTCTTTTGATACTTGGTTTACCACTAGGAATAGCAGCTGTAGTATTAGGAATAATAGGAATAACTAAATTTGATCCTACTACACAAAAATATAAATGGATGGCAATCACAGGTACAGCTGTTGGAGCAGCTGATGCAATATTTGTATTACTATTTACATCAATGTTTTAATATAAATTTAAATAGATTTTGGAATATGACTTTTATAGTTATATTCCTTTTTTATTTTCTTGAAAAAAACTATTACAAATGATAGAATATCAAAAAATAGATAAAAAGTAAGGTAAAAAAAGATAGGAGAAAATAATGGATTGGACAGATGAACAAAAACAAGCGATAAATGAAAAAGGTTCTAATATATTAGTTGCGGCTGCTGCGGGAAGTGGAAAGACAGCTGTGTTAGTAGAAAGAATAATAAAAAAAGTAGTAGAAGAAGGAATTGATATAGATAAGTTATTAGTAGTTACTTTTACTAACGCTGCAGCATCAGAAATGAGAGAAAGAGTACTAGATGCCATATATAAAAAATTAGATGAAAATCCAAATGATGAGAAATTACTTAGACAGATAACTTTATTAAATAAAGCAAGCATATGTACAATAGATTCTTTTTGTTTAGAGGTTGTTAGAAATAATTTCTATGAATTAGAAAACATAGCACCTAATTTTAGAATAGCAGATACAACAGAAATAGAATTATTAAAACAAGAAGTAATAGAAGATATATTTGAAGAGAAATATGAGAATGAAGACGAAGACTTTTCAAAATTAATCCATACATATACAAGTTATAGAGATGATACACCACTAAAAGACTTAATATTAAAAATCTATAATTATATTCAAAGTAATCCTTTCCCAGAAAAATGGTTAAATGAAAAAGTAGAAATGTTTAATATAGGAAATAATTTAGAGGATGATTTTTCTACAACACCATGGGGAAAGGTCCTATTAGAAGAAATAGATGATGAATTAGTAGATGGAATATCTTTTTTGAAAAGTGCAGCCAAAATCCTTGAGTTTAATCCTGATTTGGAAAAGTTTTTCCAAACAATTAGAAATGATATAGATATGTTAAATACTTTAAAAAGCAATCTAAATAGTTGGGACAAAGCATACGAAATAAATACTAATTTAAAATTTGTAACATGGCCAAGAAATAAAGTTGATTCTTTAGAAAAAGATGAAGCTAAAAGTATAAGAGACTCTGTAAAGGAAAATTTAAAAGTATTAGATAATATCTTAGTTTGTGATTCTAGGACAGCAAATCAAGATATTTTCGATATGTATTCTATTTTAGTAAAATTAAAAAATATAATATTAGAATTTGGAGAAGAATTTTCAAAAAGAAAAAGAGAAAAAAATATTGTGGACTTCCAAGATGTAGAACACTTTGCTTTAAAAATATTAATAAAAGAAAAAGATGGAGAAATTATTCCATCTGATATTGCAAAAAAATATCAAGAAAAATACCAAGAGATTGCAATTGATGAATATCAAGATAGTAACTTAGTACAAGAATATATATTAAATTCAGTATCTAAAGGAAATAACATTTTCATGGTAGGAGATGTTAAACAAAGTATTTACAAATTCCGTCAAGCGATGCCAGAACTATTTATAAGTAAATATAAAAAATATAAAAATAAAGCTGATAAAACGAGTGAGGATGACTTAAAGATACAGTTATTTAAAAATTTTAGAAGCAGAGAAAATGTTTTATATTTTACTAATTTAATATTCCAAGATATTATGAGTGATACATTAGGAGATATAGAATACAATGAAGATGAATACTTAAATCTGGGAGCAGATTATCCAGAAGAAAGGCAAAACTTAAACACAGAAATAGATGTAATTGATTTATCAGATGAAGATGTAGAATTAAATCTTGAAAATGTTAATGAAGAAAAATTAGAAGAAGAGGATAGAATAGAAAATGTAGAATTAGAAGCAAGGTTTGTTGCAAGTAAAATAAAAGAATTAGTAGAAAGCAAATTTCAGGTATGGGACAGAAAAGAAGAAACATATAGAGATATTAAATATAGAGATATAGTAATATTACTTAGATCAACTTCTAGTCCTGCACCTGTATATGAACAAGAACTCTTAAATCTAGAAATACCTGTGTTTTCAGACAGCTCACAAGAATATTTAGATTCTATTGAAATACAGACAATAATGTCACTACTTAAAATAATAGATAATCCAATGCAAGATATTCCATTAGTATGTGTTTTAAGATCATATATAGGAAAATTTACAGATAACGAATTAGTTAAAATACGTTTAACAGATTCTTATGATGATTTCTATACTTGCATGCAAAAAGCGATTATAGATGTTGATGGTGATTTAAAAGAAAAAATACAAAACTTTTTTGATAATCTAGACAAATGGAGAAAAGAAAAAGAATATTTAGCATTAGATGAACTTATTTGGAAAATATATAGTGATACAGGATATTATAATTATGTAGGACTTATGCCAAATGGAGATTTGAGACAGGCAAATTTAAAGATGTTATTCCAAAAAGCAAAAGATTATGAGAGTAGTAATTTTAAAGGATTATATAATTTTATAAATTTTATTGATAAATTGAAAATATCTAGTGGAGATATGGGCTCTGCAAAATTAATTGGTGAAAATGATGATGTTGTAAGAATAATGAGTATTCATAAAAGTAAAGGACTAGAATTTCCTGTTGTATTTTTATCAAGTACAGGAAAACAATTTAATCTTAATGATTTAAAAGAAGATGTATTACTTCATCAAGAGATGGGTATAGGTGCAAAATATATAGATTATGATAAACAAGTGAAATATGATACTTTAAGTAAGCTAGCAATAAAAAATAAAATTTTATTGGAGACACTTTCTGAAGAAATGAGAATATTATATGTTGCTTTAACTAGAGCCAAAGAGAAATTGTTCATAATAGGTGTGACAAGAGATTTTAAGAAAGATTTAGAAAAGATAGATTCTAATATAGAACGATATCCAAAAGAAAATGGAAAGATTAATCCTATTTTAGTTAAAAAGTGTAAGAAATATCTAGATTGGATTTTACTAGTGTACCAATATGAGAAAAACTTATGTAGTGATAAAGTAGAATTAAATACTTATAAAAAGAAAACTTTATTAAAAACATTAAAGAAAATAGATAATGAAGAAGTAGATGTTTTAAAAGAGTTAGAAAGTAAAGAAGCTAATAAAGAAGAATTGAACAAAATAAGTAATATATTAAATTATGAATATCCAAACATATTAGATACAACAATACCAACCAAGACAGCTGTTACGACTTTAAAGCAATTAGAAAGTGGAGAAAAAATATTAGTAGAAAAAGAAATAAGTCTTCCAAAACCAAAGTTCTTAAAAAATGGAGAAGAAGAAAAGATTACAGCAGCTATGAAAGGAACTTTAATACATTTGTGCTTACAAAAATTAGATGTAAAAGTAGAGTATGATATAGGAAAAATAAATGATTTAATAGAAGAATTAGAAGCAAAGAAGATTATAACAACAAAGGAAAAAGAAGCTATTAATCAAAATAAAATCTTAGAATTTACAAAATCAAATATTTGGAAGGAATTAAAAACAGCAAAAGAGATAGAAAAAGAAAAGCCATTTTATATAAATGTGCCTGCAAAAGAAATTTATAAGGAAAATACAGAAGAAAATATATTAGTCCAAGGTATTATTGATCTTTATTATATTGATAAAGATAATAATTTAAATCTTGTGGACTATAAAACAGATTATGTTGAAGCGGAAAATGAACAAGAATTGGTTAAAAAATATAGAAAACAATTAGAGTTATATAAAGAAGCTTTAGAAAAATCATATAATAAACAAGTAAAAAATACATATATCTATTCAGTATATTTAAATAAGGTGATAAAAATATAAAAAAACCACAGCATCTTGGAAGGCGCTGTGGTTTGGACGGATTACAATATCCTTACAAGGAATACAATAACAGCCAAGATGCTCAACGTAGTTTCCCACATCATTATGAAGATAGCAATGTTAAATTCCTTTTTTATAGCTATTATTTCTTCATGTTGTTTGGCGTTTTCTATTACTCCTTGTAATGCTCCAAAGCAAACTGCACAAAGACCATGCCCACTGAACTGAAAAAGTAGTATAATACCAGCGGTTATAGCTATGTCTGATGCACTACTTGTGCCACCCCAGATAGCGAAAAGCAGTTGAGGGATAAAGCACAAAAAGCAAATGGCCCAAAGTTCCTTTCGATGCTCGACAATTGCAAACCTGTTAGCTTTGTGCATAATTCCTTTTACGTCCATTTCTTTCTCCTAACTAAATATAAGTTAACAGACACTTGCATAGGTAGGTAATATACCCAACTATAAATTAATTATATCATAAATTTAAACATAAAGAAACCCGCAACACCTTAATGTGATGCTGCGGGTAGAACGACTGGTGTCATGCAACTCCTGCACAAAAGAGGAAGATAGATAGAATTACATCTAAAACAAAGAACAAAATCATGAGTCTAGATGTTTTTACTACTAATCCCATCCCAAGGCCGAGTGTTGAGCTGACCGTTGAAAGACCAAAGAGAAAAACTTGTGCAATCTTTGCTTTGTAACCAATAAAAAGGTTCCAAATCAAGTAAACAACGATACAGCATACAGACACCAACATACAAGTTTTGATGCAGTCTTCATTACTAATGTTGAACTTCTTGTCGTCCATTTTCTTCTCCTAACTAATAAATAGTCAATGGATATACGTGTAAAGGTTTTTGCCTATACATATTAATTATAGCACGAATCAACATAACTTTCAAAACAAGATAAAATATAAAACTGCGGGTCCATAAAGAATTCCGCAGTTTTTACAATGCAACACTGATGTTAAGAAGAAAAATAGATTCCTAAAGTAGCAAGTAGACAAATGTTTGAAATTGCTATCAATATAGCATAGAAAACTATTTTTATTCTTCTGTTAGTAATAGCCAGACATAGCCCTATTCCAATACCTGAAAAAATAATAGATACTAAGTAAAGTATAGCCCTAAATAGCAATACAAAATCAGTATTTATTGGAATAAGAATAGTAGCTATAATAGCACATACATCAGCGATACAGTTGTAACGACCTTCGTAAGCATTAAGTTTCCTTCTGTCCATTTCTTTTCTCCTCACTAATAAGTGAACTGATAGATTCTTGCAAAGGTTTATTACCGTACATTTTGTATTATAACACAAATCAACATAATTCAAAATAATTAGTTGAAAAACAACCTAAAATTTGGTATAATATATATATTAAGTTGAAAAGAAGGGAAAAAATATGGCAAGATTAAAAACTTTTTTAATATATGCACTAATAATTGTAGGTTTCTTTATATTTTCAGAATTTATAATTGATGTTGGAATAAATTCTTCATATAAAGATATAACAAGGAAAGACAACACGTCTCAAGTAGAGATATCAGAAGCACAAGCAACTTTAGTAAATGGGAAAATTAAAGGAACTATAAATGATTATGGTGATGATAATTTAACAGGGAAATATGTGGAAATAGATTTATATTCTTCAAGAGACAATATGATAGGAAAAAGATATATAGAAATACAAACAACAGATGTAAATCAAACTCAAGATTTTCATATTTACTTTGAGGCAGAAGATGTAAAATCTTATTCAGTTGCAATAGTTAATGAAAGAGAAGGCGGAGAACTCGAAATTATACCAGAGGAATGGACAAGACCAGAAATAATTGTAGCAACAATGTTTACATTATTAATCTTTTGGGGTTAATTTAGTAGAATAAATTAAAATTTTATTAAAATGGTTGTAAAAATGTGAGAAAATTGATATACTTATGTGGAAATATAAGTATATCTTTTTTTAAGGAGGAAATAAATATGAGTGAAGAAAATAAAGAAGAGAAAAAAGAGGAAATAGTAGAGTTAGATGAGGAAATAAAAACAGAAAACGATGGGATAAAAATATCAGATGATGTTGTGGCCGTGATAGCAGGAGTTGCAGTTTCAGAAGTTCCAGGTGTTTCTGGAATGGCAGGAGGATTTGCAGGAGGAATATCAGAAGTATTTAGTGGAAAGAAAAATCTAGCTAAAGGAATAAAAGCAGAAATAAATGAATCAAAAGCTAAAATAGATGTAAACATCATAGTAGAATATGGTTCTAGAATACCTGATGTAGCATTTGAAATTCAAAACAGAGTAAAAAAAGCTGTAGAAAGTATGACTGGATTAAAAGTAGAAGAAGTAAATGTACATGTACAAGGTGTTAATACAGATACAGCTGAAACTCAAAAATCAGATGAAGAAGAATAAAATATAGTAAAAAAGGAGAATAGAAAAAATGAAAACTTTAGAAAAAATCACATTAATTATATATTCTAATATAATGTTAATATTATCAATAGTATTATGTTTATTAATATTTGGATGGCTAGATATGGATTTAGTTGGAAATATGGTTTATAGACTTATTGTAGGAGAAACATCAAGTAAAATCCTACTTGGATTAGGAATAATATTTATCTTGCTTTCTATTAAATGTATATTCTTTGATTCAACATCAAAAGAACAAATAAAAGAAAGACAAGGAGTTTTACTAGAGAACGAAAGTGGAAAACTTTTAATATCTAAAGAGACTATAGAAAATTTAGTAAATTCAGTAGCATTGAACTTCCAAAGTGCAGAAGATGTTACAACAAGAGTTGAATTAGATAGGGATAACAATGTGAATGTATATGTGAATTTAATAATAAGCTCAGATGCAATTATTAAAGATTTATCAGTAAATCTTCAAACAAAAATAAAGGAAAAAGTAAAGAGAGCAACTGATTTAGATGTAAAAGAAGTAAATATTACAGTAAAAAAAGTTGCAGCAAAGGAGCAACAAGCTTAAAAACACGAAAGGAATGATAATATGAATGGATTTAAAGACTTTTGGGAGCATTATAAAGGGGCAATTATAGGTATAGTTATTGCTGTTCTAATATTGATAACAAGATTACAAGATTTAATATTAGCAGCAGTTGTAATAGTGCTTGGAGCTATTATTGGAAATTATGTACAACAAAATAAAGAAGATGTAAAAACAAAATTAAAGAACTTTATTGATAAAATGTAGGAAGGAATTGGAAATGAATCGCTCAGAAATAAGAGAACAGGCTTTTAAATTAATGTATAGTTTAGAAATACAAAGAGATGAAAATCTCGAAGAACAAGTAGAACTTTATTTAGAAAGTAATAATATAACAAATGAAAATGCAATAGATTATATAAAAGACGTAATATTCGGAATTGAAAAAAATGAGAAAGAAATTTTAGATGAAATAGAAAAATACTTAAAATCAGATTGGAAAATTGATCGTATTTCTAAAATAGATTTAACAATATTAAAATTAGCTATATATGAGATAAAATATAAGGAACTACCATTTAAGGTAGCAATAAATGAAGCAGTAGAACTAGCAAAAAAATATGGAGAAGACAGCTCTAAAAAGTTTGTTAATGGAATATTAGCAAATGTAGTAAAAGAATAGAAAAGGATGAATATTATGAGATATAGTGACATGGCAGTTACTGTTTCTGATTTAAACAGATACATAAAAGATAAATTTGCAAATGATGAAAACTTAAGCCAAATTTTAGTTAAAGGAGAAATATCAAATTTTAAGAATCATTATACAGGACATATGTATTTTACATTAAAAGATGAAAATTCTTTAATTAAGTGTGTATGTTTTAAAACATATGCTGAAAAATTAACTTTCATGCCAAAAGATGGTATGAAAGTTATAGTTTTGGGAAGTGTTTCTGTTTTTGAGAGAGACGGTATATATCAGATATATGTAAAAATAATGGAAGAAGATGGCTTAGGGGATTTATATACTAAATATAAAGAGTTAAAAGAAAAATTAGAAAAAGAAGGATTATTTGACGAAGCACATAAACAAAAAATTCCTCTTATGCCAAAAGTTATCGGAGTTTTAACTTCACAAACAGGTTCTGTAATAAGAGATATTATAAATGTTTCAACAAGGAGAAATCCAAATGTCTATATAAGATTACTACCAGTACCTGTACAAGGAGAAGGGGCAGCAGAAAAGATAGCAGCTGGAATTAAGTTTATGAATGAAAACAATTTAGCGGATGTTCTGATTTTAGCACGTGGTGGAGGTTCGTTGGAAGATTTATGGCCTTTTAATGAAGAAGTTGTTGCAAGAGCAATTTATGATTCAGAGATACCAATAATATCAGCGGTAGGCCACGAAACAGATTTTTCAATATCAGACTTTGTAGCAGATTTAAGAGCACCAACGCCATCAGCTGCGGCAGAACTTGCAGTTCCTGATGTATATGAGGTTAAGAGAAAAATAGAAAGTTACCAAGATAGACTAAGAATGGCTTTGATAAAAAAAGTTGAAGTAATGAAACTAAGATATGATAAATGTATGGCAAGTTCAGCATTTAAAGAACCACTAAGAAAAGTTAATGACAATTATTTGATGATAGATAATTTCCTAAAGAGATTAGAAGCATCTATAAAGATAAAGCAAGAAAAAGAAAAGAATAAGTATGTAGAGCTAGTATCTAAATTAGATGCTTTAAGTCCTTTAAAAACACTATCTAGAGGATATTCAATAACGGAAAAAGAAGGAAAAATAGTAAAAAGTAAAGATGAATTACAAAAAGGAGATAAAGTAGAATTAAGATTTACAGATGGAAAGAAACAAGCTGTAATTGATTAAAAGGAGAAAGTATTATGAGTAAAAGTTTTGAAGAACAAATGGAAAACTTAGAAAAAATTGTTGGAGAATTAGAAAAAGGAGATTTAAATCTTGATGATTCTGTAGCAAAATTTGAAGAAGGAATTAAAATTTCAAAAGAATGTAATAAAATATTACAAGAAGCAGAAAAGAAAATCACTATGTTAGTAAATGAAAATGGTGAAACTAAAGAAGAAAACTTCGAAACAGAAGAATAGTTAAAGGGGAGAATTTTTAGAGATGGAAAATAATTTTATGACATTTATTCAAAACAAATATGTATATGTTCCATTTTTACTATGGTTTGGAATACAATTATTTAAATTAATATATGACTTGGTTACAACCAAGAAATTTAACTTTAAAAGAATATTAGGAGCAGGAGGAATGCCAAGTTCACATTCAGCAGTTGTAACAAGTTTGTGTACACTAATTGGAAGAAATGAAGGAGTAGGAACTCCATTATTTGCTTTATCACTTGCATTTGCATTTGTGGTAATGTATGATGCTTGTGGAGTAAGAAGAGCTGCAGGAAAGCAAGCTGCTTTACTAAATAAAATAATAGAAACTCCTGGACTTACAGGCGTTCAAGTATCAGAAAAGCTTGTAGAAGTGTTAGGACATAGTCCTAAACAAGTACTTGTAGGAGCATTAATAGGAATAGCTGCAGGATTTATTGTATAAGTAGAGGTGATTTATATGACAGATATAGAAATCGCAAGAAGTACTAAATTAGAAGGAATAACAGAGATTGCTAAAAAAATAGGTATTGAAGATGAAGATTTAGAATTATATGGAAAATATAAGGCAAAAATTTCAGAATCTGTTTATGAGAAAAGAAAAAATAAAAAAGATGGAAAATTAGTTTTAGTGACAGCAATAAGTCCAACACCGTTAGGAGAAGGTAAAACAACTGTATCAATAGCAATTGCAGATGGGTTAAGAAAAATAGGCAAAAATTCTATTTTAGCATTGAGGGAGCCTTCACTTGGTCCTGTTTTTGGAATAAAAGGAGGAGCAACAGGAGGCGGAAAAGTACAGATTGCACCTATGGAAGATATTAACCTTCATTTTACAGGTGATATACATGCAATGACAGCTGCAAATAATTTGCTTTCAAGTATGATAGATAATCATATTTATTTTGGAAATGAATTGGGATTTAAAAAAGTAGTTTGGAAAAGATGTATGGATTTAAATGATAGACAATTAAGAAAAGTAGAAACAGGTCTATCAGGTGAAAAGAAAATAGTTCCAAGAGAAGATGGTTTTGATATAACAGTTGCATCAGAAATAATGGCAATTGTATGTTTATCAAAGGATTTAAAAGATTTAAAAGAAAAACTAGGAAATATAATTGTAGGTTATAATGGTGAGGATAAACCAATATTTGCGAGAGATTTGAAAGCAAATGGAGCAATGGCAGTTCTTTTAAAAGATGCAATCAAACCAAACCTCGTACAAACATTAGAACATACACCAGCAATTGTTCATGGTGGACCTTTTGCAAATATTGCACATGGATGTAATAGTGTTATTGCAACTAAAATGGCAATGAAACTTTCTGATTATGTTATAACAGAAGCAGGATTTGGTGCAGATTTAGGTGCAGAAAAATTCTTAGATATAAAATGTAGAAAAGCAGGATTAAAACCAGATGCAGTAGTAATAGTAGCAACAATAAAAGCACTTAAATATCACGGTGGAGTTGAAAAAGATAAGATACAAGAAGAAAATATAGAAGGACTAGAAAAAGGAATAGATAATTTATATCGTCATATTGATAACCTAAAAAATAAATTTGGATTAAATGTAATTGTTGCAATAAATAGATATACATCAGATACCGAGGAAGAGATTGAATGGTTAGAAAATAAATTAAAAGAAAAAGGTATACCAGTAAGTACTGTTGAAGGATGGGCAAAAGGTGGAGAAGGTGCAACAGATATTGCAGAGAAATTATCACATTTAGTAGAAGAAAAATCTGATTTTAAATTTATGTATGATGATGAAGATAGTATAAAAGAGAAAATATTAAAGGTTGCAACAAAGATTTATGGTGCAAAAGATGTAGAATATTCAGATGAGGCAAAAGAAAATATAGAGATGATAGAAAAATTAGGATATGGAAAACTACCTGTATGTATTGCAAAAACACAATATTCATTTTCAGATGATCCTAAAAATCTAGAATGTAATAATGAGTATAATATACATGTAAGAAATGTAGAATTAAAGCTAGGTGCAGGTTTTATTGTAGTTCTAGCAGGAAAAATAATGACAATGCCAGGACTTCCAAAAGTTCCAGCAGCTGAAAATATTGATATTGATGACAATGGAAATATAGTAGGAATTTTCTAATTTATAAGTTTTTTTATTAAAGAAGATATTTTTATCTTCTTTAATTTTTTATGTTAAATTTCATTTTTTATATTGCTTGAATTATAATAAGGTGATACAATATTTTTGTAGTATAGGAAATCTATCTATTAGAAAAGGAGTTACTTTATGGGTAGAAAAGAGCGGTTTTACGCAGACATTATGTCTGTGCACCCAGAAGTTACTGGTTCTTGTAACATTGTAACTGTAAGGCTTCCGAATGGTGAGAAGTTCCACTTTATTGTTGATTGTGGACTGTTCCAAGGGAGCAAGGAAGAAGAAGACCGAAACAAGGAGTTAATGTTTAATCCATACAATATTGATTTTTGCCTTGTTACTCATGGTCACGCAGACCATATTGGGCGGTTGCCGGTATTGATAAAAAAGGGGTATAGAAAGTACATCTATACGACAGACGTTACAAGAAACATAATGGCGCCAGCATTGAAAGATAGTGCTAGAATAATACAAAGCAAAGCCAAACGGCATAGAGAAAAGGCTATCTACGATGATGGAGATGCTGAACATACAATGCAGTATGTCAGGGGATGTAATTACAATCAATGGATTAACGTAAGGAATAACGTTGATGTAATGTTCCTTGGAAATAGCCACTTGTATGGCGCAGCTATGGTTCTTGTAAGAATAAGTTATCCCGGAGAAAGGGACATCAATATACTTTTTACAGGAGATTACAACAACAAGAATCTTTTCTTTGATCCAGAGCCTATACCAGATTGGGTATATGAACTACCACTTACAGTCGTCCAAGAGTCTACATACGGATATATGAATTCCTCAGAGATTAAGGAGACGTTTGTAGACAATGTTATTAATTGTGTGAGTAAGGGCGGAACTGTTGTAATCCCTGCTTTTGCTCTTGGTCGTATGCAAGAAGTTCTCTATAAGCTTAAAGTCCTACAGGACTTAGGAACTCTTCCTTTGGAAGTTGCAATATATGTCGATGGTAAACTAGGCATTATGTACACAGGAATGTGTAAGAATGGTATGCTTGGTGTTAAGGAAGAGATGAAGGATTTCATTCCCAGTAATGTTGTCTTTGTTGATAAAACAGCTAGAGGCACGGTTTTGCAGGATAATGCCACTAAAATTATCGTGACAACTTCTGGAATGGGTTCTCATGGTCCTGCAGAAACTTATATTCCTAGTTACATAACTAAGAGGAATGCACTTATTCAGTTTACTGGTTATGTAGCAGAAGGAACGTTGGGAAGAGAACTGAAGGATGCACCCAAGGGTGAAACTGTAAAAATCCGAGGGGTCCTTTACAAGAAACAGGCAGAAATCGAGTATACCAACGAGTTTTCTGCACATGCTAAGGCCGATGAAATGATTGGCTTCTTGCAAAGGTTTGAAAAGCTCAATCTGGTGCTTGTAAATCATGGAGAGGCGCCTGTTAAGGATCTTTTTGCTAGACGCATTTGGAGAGAAGTCAATGCGAAGAATGTTGCAATCCTTGGTCAATATTTCCATAGAGTTAATCCATATGGCTTAGTCACGAGTAAGTCAACTAAGTTCTTGTAATTCCAAAGGAAGCATCCGAAGTGGGTGCTTCCTTTTTATGAAGTTGAAGATTATGTAAATTTCTAGTATAATATTTGTATGGTAGGTTTCTACCATGCACGTTGGAATAATAGTCAAAGGAGAAGACATGAAAGTGACTAAGGTAGGCCTGAGCTTTTTCTCAGCTCTTACGAGGCAGTTGTTCGGAGACATCATTCTCGAAAATGAGGATGTGTTTCTTCAGGCAGAATATCTGGCGCATGACGACGGAATCCTGTTCTTGAAGGGTTTCGAATCTAACGGCACTCCCAAGCAGGTGATCGAACTCATGGCAGGATGCTTTGAGGAAGGTTGCAATTTGGAGGAAATTCTCGAAGACGAAAGCGTTTTTGAGGGACCTGAAGAACTCAAGGGAGTTGTAATGAGTGTCAACAACATTCCGGTTATGGCTACTCGTTACAATCACGATTCTGAGAAACTCTACGAAGAGTGGGATAGGCAGCTAAAAGCTGAAGAAAAAACCTGGAGAGAAACACTCTAAGTTTTTACCTTGGCTATCCAAGTAAGATATAATTATCTTGCCAATATAAAGGGGGTCTTGAGGAGAGACTCCCTTTATATTGGTTGAAAGTTATGTTAATTGATGATATAATGTAAATGTATTGTAAATAGGTAGCCAAAGAGCGTAAAGTTTCTAAGGGAGGAAATATGGAAGCGACGAATGTTTTGATATACTTTTCAGGCATTGGAAGCAAACCATATATCGGAATTACTCTTTCAAATTCAAGGGCATACCTTGAGACACAGTGCTTGTGTTATGCTGACAATATTTTGAGCTTGAGAAAAAAATCTGGCTATTACGGAAATAGTAGTTGGATTAGCAAAACAGAAATAATCGAGCTTATGTCAGGTTGCTTTGAGGAAGGGTCAAATTTTGAAAGAGAGATGGAAAAGTTCTTCAGAGAAAGGCCATACGAAATAGTTAATGGCATTGTGATGAACATATATGGTGAACCTGTTCTTGTAAAGCGTCCAAAAAAGCGATGTTTTACAAATATAAGGGAGCTTTGAGAATTTGGTGACAAAAAGTAGGATAATTCCTACAAGCAGGAAGAAGTCTTGGGAGAGGCTTCTTTCTGTTATTATAATATTTTATTTTTTAAAAAATTAAAAAAGTATTTTAGATAAAAGCAAACCAAACTCTTGTTTTTAATATTGGTTTGTAGTATAATGTTTCGGGGTGAAAAGATGAACGATAAAATAGTAATAAAAGGTGCAAAAGAACATAATTTAAAAAATATAAGCTTAGAAATACCAAGAGATAAATTAGTAGTAATAACAGGGCTTTCAGGTTCTGGAAAATCTAGTTTAGCATTTGATACATTATATGCAGAAGGGCAAAGAAGATATGTTGAAAGTTTATCTTCATATGCAAGACAATTTTTGGGACTAATGGAAAAACCAAATGTTGAAAGAATAGATGGTTTATCTCCAGCTATATCAATTGACCAAAAAACAACATCTAAAAATCCTCGTTCTACAGTAGGAACAGTAACAGAAATATATGACTATATTCGTTTATTATATGCTAGAATTGGTGTTCCTTATTGTCCTAATTGTGGTAAAAAAATAGAAAAACAAAGTATAGATCAGATAATAGATAATATAATGAGCTTGCCAGAAGGAACTAAGATACAAGTATTGGCACCAGTAGTTAGAGGACGTAAAGGAGAATATACAAAACAGCTAGAAGGATATCAAAAAGAAGGATTTGTAAGAGTCAGAATTGATGGTGAAAACTATGAATTATCTGATGATATAGAATTAGATAGAAAGAAAAAACATAATATTGAACTAGTAGTAGATAGATTGGTAATAAAACCAGACATTATAAGTAGATTGACAGAGTCTGTAGAAATAGCTCTAAAGCATGCAGATAAACTTGTCTTAATAGATGTAGTGGGCAATAAGCCTATATTGTATAGTTGTAATTATGCATGCCCTGACTGTGGATTTAGTTTCCCAGAGCTTACACCTAGAATGTTTTCATTTAATAATCCTTTTGGTGCATGTCCAGTTTGTACAGGTATAGGATATTTAATGAAAATGGATGAGGATTTGATAGTACCTGATAAAAATAAAACTTTATATGATGGAATAAAAGCATTTGGCTCTAGTACTATGAAAAAAGGAGATACAATGGCAAAAATGTATTTTGAGTCAATAGGAAAACATTATGGAATAGATATAAGAAACAAGAAAATAAAAGACTTGCCACGTTGGTTTATGGAAAAAATTCTTTATGGTACAGGAGACGAAGAAATTGACTTTGAATATGAATCTTATGCAGGTGTAAGAAAATTCACAGCACCATTTGAGGGAGTACTTCCAACTTTAGATAGACGTCATAATGAAACAAAGTCACAAGGAATGAGAGATTTTTATGAGATGTATATGACAAATTCAGAATGTTATGCTTGTCATGGTGCAAGATTAAAACCAGAGATTTTGTCTATCAAAGTGGGAGATAAAAATATTAATGAGTTAACAGCTATGTCAATCACCAAGATAAAGGATTATTTAAATAATTTGGAATTAAACAAAACACAGGCTATGATTTCAGAAATGATTTTGAAAGAAATAGACCAAAGATTACAATTTTTAATAGATGTAGGACTAGAATATTTAACATTATCTAGAAATGCAGGAACATTATCAGGAGGAGAAGCACAGAGAATACGTCTTGCTACACAAATTGGTTCAGGACTAACTGGTGTTCTTTATATATTAGATGAGCCAAGTATTGGTCTTCATCAAAGAGATAATGATAAACTTTTAGCTACATTGAAAAAACTAAGAGACCTAGGAAATACTTTACTTGTTGTTGAACATGATGAAGATACTATGTATGCAGCAGATCAAATAATTGATATTGGTCCAGGAGCAGGAACACATGGTGGAAGAGTTATGGCTCAGCGGTACTGCTGAAGAAGTAAAAAAGGTGGAAGACTCTGTAACAGGACAATATTTAAGTGGAAGAAAGAAAATACCAGTACCTAAAAAGAGAAGAAAAACATTAAAAACAAAAGTAATTGAGGTACAAGGAGCTACTGAAAATAATTTAAAAAATATTAGTGTCAAATTTCCACTAGGGGTATTTAACTGTGTAACAGGCGTATCAGGTTCAGGAAAATCAACACTTGTAAATGAAGTTTTATATAAAACAATTGCAAAAGAATTAAATGGTTCTAATGAAAAGCCGGGTAAATGTAAAGGCGTTAAAGGTCTACAAAACATAGATAAGATAATAAATATCGACCAATCTCCTATCGGAAGAACTCCACGTTCTAATCCAGCAACTTACACAGGAGTATTTGATTTAATAAGAGATATATTTGCAGCTACTGAAGAGGCAAAATTAAGAGGTTATCAAAAAGGAAGATTTAGTTTTAATGTAGCTGGTGGTAGATGCGAAAGTTGTAATGGCGATGGAGTTCATAAAATAGAAATGCATTTCTTACCTGATATATATGTGCCTTGTGAAGTTTGTAAAGGAAAACGTTATAATCGTGAGACATTAGAGGTTAAATATAAAGGTAAAAATATTGCAGATGTATTAGATATGACAGTGGAAGACGCTTTGAAGTTCTTTGATAAGTTACCTAAAATAAAAAATAAGATTCAAACTTTATATGATGTGGGATTAGGTTATATTAAACTAGGACAACCTTCTACAACATTATCAGGAGGAGAGGCACAAAGAGTTAAACTTGCAACTGAATTATCAAAAAGAGCTACAGGAAAAACTTTATATATATTAGACGAACCAACAACTGGTCTTCATATTGCAGATGTTCATAAATTAGTGAATATTTTACAAAGGTTAGTTGATACAGGTAATACTATTATAGTAATTGAACATAATTTAGATTTAATTAAAACTTGTGATCATATTATTGATTTGGGACCAGAAGGTGGAGATAATGGCGGAGAAGTAGTTGCTGTAGGAACTCCTGAACAAATTTGTAAGAATGAGAGAAGTTATACAGGAAAATTCTTGAAAAAATATTTAGAACAATAAGAATATAAAGGTAATTACTAAAAGTAATTACCTTTTATTTATATATCTTCTTGAAAAATATATAAAAATGTGATAAAATAATTATGTTAATCTAAAGGAGATGAGTTAATGGATAACTATATAATAAAAGAATATATGGATTCAAATTCTGAAAGAAAATTAAAAAGAAAAGTAAGAAGACATGATGTAGATTCTAAAAGAAGGGCAAGTGTAATAGAAATATTTGAACAATCAAATGGTCTTATAGGACCTGAAGAAATAGCAGATGCCTTAGATATTGATTTAAAATTAGTAAAGAGCTATTTAGGTAAAACAAGAATACAAAGATATGAAAGATTAAGAGCAGGTGAAGACATAGTAGATGATGAAAAAGAAACTAAAGTTAAACATGAAAAACCTCAAGTTTCTGATACACCAGTTGGACAATCAAAAAAGTTAACTCCACGTAGAGTAGAAAAATTGGCTGATGAAAGAAATGCAAGGATAATGGCTATGCACGCAGAAGGATTAAGCATTGAAGAAATAGCAAAAAAAGAAAAGTTAACACAAGACCAAGCAAAAGAAATTTTCTTATCATTAGGATTAAGTTTGTATACGAGAGAGGAACTTTTAGAAATGAGAAAGCGAGAAGAAGAAGAAAGAAAAAGTAGAGAAGAGGCAGAAAGGCTAGAAAGAAAAAGAAGCAGACAAAGAAGATGGATTAGAAATAAAAGAGCAAGAATTAAAGCTGAGAAACAAAGACAAGAAGAAGAGAAAAAAAGAGAAGAAGCGACAGGAGTTGTGCTAATAAGAAATTTTGAAGACTTAAAGAGAGCTATGAGACTTCTTTTACAACAAGGTAAATCAAAGCAAGCGATAGAACTTGGAGAACACTTCTTGGAAGAAGATGATATTTTAAGTGGTGAAGAAAAATCAAAATTATTTTTATCAATAGAAGAATTGAGAGAAATAAAAGAAGCATATCAGAGAAGAGAAAGAAGAGAAAAGAGAGGATCAGAAGTTCAAAGAAATGGTGAAGATGAGCAAATAGAAGAAAAATAAATAAGATAATAGAAAGAAAATATTTTTAATTAAATTATTAAAAATATTTTCTTTTATTTTGTATAAAAAATATGAAAATATAAAAAACTAAAGAAAAATGGAGGGATTTTAATGTATAATTTTAGAACTGATTTAGCAACTGAAAGAAGAGATATTTATCAAAAAGCAAGTAAACAAGAAGGAGAAATTGATGGAATTGAAAGTACAAAGGAAGAAGTAAATGAGAATATAAAAGTAGAAAGAGTAAAGATAACAAATGAAAACGGAGAAAAAGCAATAGGAAAACCAGTAGGAAATTATATTACAATAGATATAAAAAAATTAAAAATAGCACAAGAAGAAGAAATAGAACAAGCTGCAAATACTTTATCAAATGAATTAAAGAAAATTTTAGATGAGCATGTAGATAAACAAGGAGAAATTTTAGTTGTAGGACTTGGAAACATTTATGTGACCCCAGATAGTTTGGGGCCAAAAGTAATTAATGAAATAGATGTAACAAGACATATTATAAATTATTTGCCACAGTATGTAGAAGAAGGAACAAGAATGGTAAGTGCTATTGCACCAGGAGTTCTAGGAACAACAGGAATAGAAACAGTTGAGATTTTAAAGGGAATAGTAGATAATATTCATCCAAAACTTGTAATAGTAATAGATGCTTTAGCATCTAGAAGTATAGAAAGAATTAGTAGCACAGTACAATTGTCAGATACAGGGATAGTGCCAGGAGCAGGTGTTGGAAATACAAGAAGTGAAATAAGTATAAAAACATTAGGAATACCAGTAATTGCGATTGGAATACCAACTGTTGTAGAAACAGCAGTCTTAGTAAATGATAGTTTAGATTTATTCATAGAAAAGTTACAAGATGAAGCAAAGTCAAATGATTATTTAAATAAATTAAAAGAAGAAGATAATTATGAAGAAATAAAAGAAGCTCTAGTTCCAAAAGATTATAATTTAATTGTTACGCCAAAGGAAATAGATGAATTAATAGAAAATATGAAGGATATAGTAGCAATTGGTATAAATAATAGTTTGTAGAAAATATTGACAAAATAAGAATAATGATATAATATTTAATAGTAAAAACTAAAGAAAAGAGGAACAAAAATGAAAAAAGTAGAGCTTGTAAGCCTTGAGGCTGTACACACACACACACACACACACAAGTAGACCATTAGTAAATAAAAATATAATAGATATAGATATAAAAGATAGTGATAAAACCTAAGTTTTAGGTTTTGTTGCTGTCTTTTTTGTGTTCAAAAGTTATTAATTTTAAAAGGTATAAAAGAAATTGAAGGAGGAAGAAATGAAAGAAATATTAAAATATAAAAAAGGAATTACACTTATAGCATTAGTAGTAACTATCATAGTTCTTTTAATACTAGCTGGTGTTTCAATATCTATGTTAACAGGAAGTAATGGTATTTTAACACAAGCACAAACAGCAAAAGAGAAAACAGAAATAGCTTCAGAAGAAGAGGCTGTACAGTTAACAATGATAAATAAAGAAATGACAGATGACGAAAAGTATGATATAGGAAGGAAGTTATATAGTAGAACTGTAACTAATGGAAATAGGTGGAGTATAATAATAACGAAAGACCCTAGAATATCTTATGGAGATAATTGGAGATATATAGGAAAAGGAACTGATTTATCAGATTATGGAGTAACTCAATATAATTGGCTATATAATGATGAAACAGGAGAAATATTAAGATTAGAGGATGATAATTATATAGAGTTAGCATATGGAAGTAATCTAGCAGTAACAGAGGGGTTAGTGTTTAACTTAGACCCATTAAACATGGAAGATGAAGAGTCTTGGGGAGATGCTAAGTTATATGGATTTAGTGGAACAGAGACAGATGAAGATGGAAATGTAATAAGTGGATTCTCAGGAAGTGATTTCAATTTTGATGGAGTAGATGATTATATAGAGATAAATTCTGATGCTGATTTTTCTGAGGATGGAATAACAATAGAAACGTATGGAGTTTTAAATGAGAATAGTTTTTTGTTAGGAGAAGTTTATAAAGGACCAAGAGAAGGAACAAATGAAGCATTTAAATACGGAGTTGGTAATCAACCTTGCTTTTCAGAACTTCAAAATGTATATTTTCAGGTATCCGGTACTTTTTATCAAGGAATATCCACAGGGACTAATTATCAATGTCGATATGCCTCAAATGATTTCCATATACCTCTTAATGATGATATATATCAAGGAGAAGCATATGTTACTTTTTCATTAAAAGACGATGGTTCATTTTTTATCTTATTAGATGGGAAAAAGGTTGTTGAAGATAAATTTAATTCGGATTATGTAGGGCATTATAAGGAATATTTAGCAAATAAAAACTATCCAATAATTATAGGAGCCAGTTCTATTGGTGAAGGTTTATTTAATATAAAAATGAAGACATATGCTATAAGAATATATAATAAAACACTAACAGAGGAAGAAGCTTATGGTAATTATGAAAAAACAGTAGCAAGTAGAGCTTTGTTTGAAAGTGAATAAAATAGTAAAAGCTTGTTAAGGGAAAAATTAGCAAGCTTTTACTATTTTTTAAATAAAAGTAAAAATATATTGATTTTCATTGATATTAGAAATATAATAAAAAAGAAAATAAAATAAAAAGGGAAAATAAAATGGGGAAATTAATAGAAGAAATAAGAAGAGAAAAAAGAGCAGAAGAAAAAAGAAAGAAAAATGAGAAAGAAAATTTAGAAAATAAAAAAGGAATAGAAGAATTATTAGTAGAATTGAGGACTAAAAAAGGTTTATCTAGAATAGAACTATTAGAAAAATTAGAAAATAGTAACCTTACAGAAAAAGATATAAAAAAATGGGAGATAGGATTGAGTTATCCTGATTTGGATACAATTTATAAATTATCAGAAATATATAGAATTCCGAGTACAGAATTTGTAAAAGCCAAAAATAATAGTTATGAAAATGGATTAGCTGGAATAAATAAAAAAATCATAAGATGGTTCGTATATACGTTAAATGTATCTTTTTATATTGCAACGATACTTACTATTATTTTTTATGCTACTGCGCTTATATTTGCTTTGTGGTTTTTTGTATCAATAGCATCTCAAGTAAAAGGTGCATAAAAAATAAATTTAAATGAAGAAAAAAGTAAAAAAATATTGAAAAAATAGAATTGTTAATATATAATCTAAATATAGTAATAGAAAATGTAAGGAGAGAGTGCATATGGAAGAGAAAAATAAAGATTTGAAAGAAGAAAACAAGAAAGTAGAGACTAAGAAAGAAACAAAAAATGACGAACCAAAATTTAAAAAAGTAGATAAAAAAGAAGCAAAGAAAGAGGTAAAAAAAGACAATAAAAAGGAAAATAAGCAAGGAACGACTAAGAAAACAGCGTGGATAACAACAGTTGTAACTGTAGTAGTTGTATTATTAGTTGCGGCATTATTAACAGTAATGATAGTAACATCAAGTGCACCTAAAAAATCATTAGATGCTTTTCTTACTAATTTAAAAGCAGGAGATTTTGAAAAAGCACAAGAATATCTAAGTGGAGACTTTACTCTTTCTACAGATGACTTAGATCAAGAAACTCAAAAATTATTATTTAATAAATTAAATTGGGAAATAGGTAATGTAACAGAGAATGATGATAATACAGCAACTATTGAGGTAAAAATAACAACAAAAGATTTCCAAACAATTGTAAATAATTATATGCAAAAAGCTTTAGAAGCAGTAAAAGGAGCAATCACAGGCTCAGGAAGTGATGAGAGTTTCTCAAGTGCAGATTTTGAAAAATATTTTATAGAAGAACTTCAAAATGAAGATATACAAACAACAACAATAAATACAACAGTAAATGCTATTAAAGATGGTAAAGATTGGAAAATAGTTTCTGATGATTCTTTAGTTAATGCATTACTTCCAGGATTACAAGAAACAGTAAATTCATTATCATAAAAATAAAATCCCAATATCAAATGGTATTGGGATTTCTTTCTTCTTTAGATGTTTTATATAATCTACAAATATTACAATCTGTACATATACGAATTCTATTTTCAAATATAGATTGAAGCGTATTTATAAATTCATCTATATAATTATCTATTAAATGAATATATATTTTTTTAGGAAGAAGAGTTAATAAAGAATTTAATGTGTAATCATTAGAAGAAAAAGAAATATCACTTAAATATTTAGTGTTTAAGCTATCTTGAGATATATCTATAATTTGTTTATTTTCATCTAATAAAATAGTATTTGAATTAGAGTAAACAACATGAACTATTTCACAATTAGAACTTTGCGAATTAATATATAACTTTAAAAGTGAAATAAATTCTAAATATTCTTTTTCTATAACATAACTATTAACTGCTTCAGTGACAATATCATCTAAAATATTAAAATAATTTTTTAATCTAAAATTTGTAAATCCTTTTAGATATAATTTCTTATTATATTGTAAAAAATCATAAAAAGCAGAATAAAGAGCTTTAAATTTTTTATCAAAATTATTTGTAAAATTTTCAGCCATGATATCAAAACATATATTTGAAATATCTTTTCTTTCATTAATATCAAAATAAAAATAATTCTGTATTAGTAATTTATTTATAAAATCTTCTTCTAATTCATCAATTACAAGAAGAGATAGAATGCTTGATATTTTATCTAAAAATATATAATTGTTAGTACCTCTATAATGAATGATTACATTTTTATAATGTTTAAACTTTTGTACTGAAAAACAAATATGATCCAATTCTAAATGCTTTAGTTCATTTAGTAGATATTCTATTAGATCAGAATTATTTGTTTTTATACATAATGATTTCATAAATAGAATCTCCTCTCTAAAAAATAGTATCTACTAAATGATTGAAACTTATACATTATAGTATGCGAAGCTTAAAAAAATGTAGCTTGTTCAAAAAATAAAGAAATTAGAAAATAATAAAAATAAGATGAAGAAAAATCTTCATCTTATTTTTATCTATAAATATTATAATCAATATCAGGGAATAAGCAGTCTTTTTTGTTAATGTCTTTTAAGAAATCTTCATCTATTTTATCATTTTTTATTTGATAATATAATTTAGTAAAACGACCAATATGATCTTTAATTCTTTTTTTAGCATAATCAACCATTGTACCATTTGTAATAATAAATAACCAGTCACTACTTTGAGCAAGTAAAAGTTCTCTTGCACATTGATTTAATGCTTTTTTCTTTAATCCTTTGGCATTTGGATAAAGATTTGCTAGCTCACACATTCTATCACCAGCAACATGAAGGTGTCTATGAACGTAATCGTTTGTTTGATTAAGCCATACTTCACTATAACCATTAGCACCCCAACTAGAACGACAAGGTGAAGCTACTTGAATGTCTGGATATTTATCAATATATTCAGATGGTGTAATTAATTTAAAGCTGCAATCATCATAATAAATTTTCTTAAATAAAATATATAACCAATATGGACCTTCATACCACCAATGACCATAAAGTTCGGCATCATAAGGACATAAAATGATAGGTGGTTTATCCATAAATGATGATAAGTGATTTATTTGAGCTGTTCTACAATCTAAGAAATGTCCTGCTTGTTTTTCTGCTGAATCTTTAGCCCATTGTATGTTGTAATAATCTTTAAATTCAGTTTTTCCCGTAATTCTATAATATTTGATACCTGTGTGAACTCTAACACCATTGTGAGCAATATAAGGTTTTATATAATCATAATCAGCATCATAACCAATATCACGATAAAATTCACGATAATTAAAATCACCAGGATAACCATCAATAGAACTCCAAACTTGTCTTGAAGATTCTATATCACGACCAAACGCAACAACTCCTTCTGGAGAAACTATAGGAGCAAAAGTACCATAAACAGGAGTAGGGTCAGCATATAAAATTCCATGTGATTCTGTTATGATATATTCTATACCAAATTCTCTCAAATATTTATCAGCTTCTGGTATGTAACCACATTCAGGAAGCCAAATACCACGAGGTTTTCTTCCGAAATATTTTTCATATGTTTGAACACCAACAGCGATTTGAGCTCTAACTGTTTTTTCATTAACATATAAAATAGGGAAGTAACCATGTGTTGCACCACATGTTATAATCTCTAGTTTTCCAATATCTTGGAAATGTTTAAAAGCTTCAATTAAATTGCATTTATAAACATCTTTATATAAATGTAAATCATTAGAATATCTATCAAAATAATAATGAGAAAGTTTGTTTAAACGTTCATCACCAGCTGTTCTTTTAATTTCTTTTCCAGATAATTCTATTTGTCTTTTTAAATATTTAATATATTTTCTTTGTAATAATTTGTTGTCAAGCATAGAAAGTAGAGGAGGAGTAATAGACATTGTAATTCTAAAATCAACACCTTCATCTACTAGTTTTTGAAAATTTGTAAGTAATGGTATATATGTTTCTGAAATTGCTTCATAAAGCCAAGATTCTTCTAAGTAATCATCACTTTCTGGGTGATGAATAAAAGGAAGATGTGCGTGTAAAACAAAACTTACATAACCTTTTTTCTCTTGCATAATTTATCTCCTTTGTTAAGACAAAATAGGAATAGACCTTTTTGCCTAAATTTATTTGTCGGTTTTTGTCTATGGTATAAACAAAAAAGAATGAGACACGTAAGACCCGTCCTGCAGTGTCTCATATATTTTTATGAAGATGGGTGAGAAGATGGATTTTTTAAATCATAAATCTCTTCCACATTTTCATTTTGATATATTTCTTTATATAAATCATAAATATCATAAATTTTACCCATATTTGTAATAAATGATAAAGTGTTTATTGGCTTTTCTGTAACAGCTCCTGTTTTTACATTTCTGTAGTAAACCATTTTTTGTTCTTTATTAAATAAAATTCTATCATTTGGAGCTTCCATTTCATTAGATGTTGCAACATATATATAGTCATCTTTTAATTTTTCATTTTTTACAATAGGACGTCTACCAAGTTCTATTCTATAATCACATTTGCTATCAGCTATGTGTAAATACCAACTATTTGCAAAATCATTGATTTCTACTTCAAAACTATAACCTAGTGTATCATTATGAATAATCAAAACAGGTTTTGAGTTTTGGAAAAAGTTTTCACCATATTCTTTTTCATAATTTTTTCTATCTTCATCAGAAATATCCCAATAAATAAATAGGGTACTAGGTGTTTGTGCTAAAACTTTTACTATAGTTTGATTATAACGATAAGGTAAATCATAATATTCTACTGGTTCTACTTTTACAGCTTTAGTTGTTGTTTTTTTAGTAGTAGATTTTTTTGTTGTTTTACTACTAGCTTTTTTTGTAGTTGATTTTTTAGTTGTAGTAGCCTTTTTAGTTGTAGATTTTTTAGAAGCAGCAGTAGTTTTTTGCTTGGTAGTAGTAGATTTTTTTCTTGTAGTTGCCTTTGCTTCTTTTTTTACAGGTTCATCCTTACTTTTAGTTGTTTTCTTAGTTGTAGCGGCTTTATTAGTAGAAGTAGTTTTTACCTTTTTTGCTTCTTTTTCTTTATTTTCTGTTTCAATTTGTTCTTTTGTTCTTCTTGGCATTTTAATCCTCCTATGTAATCTCTAAACTTTCCTTTATATATTATACTAAAACGAAAATAAATTCAAGACTAAAAAGTAACTTTTTTTAAATATATTATAAAGAAATAAAAGTATAATAAAAATAAAAAAAGAAATATAGTAAAAAACTATATTTCAATAAAATTATTCAACATCATTTTTCTTTACACCATGAGTTTCTAGAAGTTCTGGATGATTTAAATATCTAATAAAAGACCTGAAAGATGAAGCATAATAATATCCATCACAAATTCTTTCATCACCAACAAATGCAATAGTAATACATTTTTCTTTTTTTATTTCATCATCTTCATAGATATAACTTTTTTTCTTTTTTCCCATAGCGAAAAACATACTAGTTGTACCAAAGTTATATAAATGGTGATAAATAGTATCTATACCAAGAGAACCAACATTAGTAAGAAATGCACTTGTATGAAATGGACTAGCATTGATTATTGCTCTTGGTAAAAGTCCATGTTTATCTAAAAATCTAAATAGATTTACAGCAAATTTTACGACTACGGTTGGAGTTTTAGATAGTGCTCCTGCCATGTTATCTGTGTTATTTGAAGTTTTAGTGTCTTTGTTTTGCTTTATTGTAGCTTCTAATTTATCTTTTATTTCAAAAATATTTTCAGTACCATCATATCTAATTTTTAAAGTTGTTTCTTGTCCATCATCTGATAAACTTTTCTTTATTGCTAGAGAAAGGTATATTCCATCTCTTGCATATAATCTACCATTCATTGCAAATCTATTTAAAGAAGGACGCTCTGCAATTATTCTAACAACAGTTGCGTAAATGATATCCATATAAGATAGCTTAATTCCTTCTTCAGCCTTTTTTGAAATATATTCATCCATTCCATTTAAAACAATATCTTGTTTAAAATAAACTTGTGAGTCATTTCTAGTAAGCATAATATTTGGTATTACTTTAAAAAATGGTGGAATGTTTTTTATCTTTCTTCCATCTGATCTGTGTCCAAACATAATAAAACCCCTTCTATTCTATATAAGAATATTATAAATAAAACATTTATATGTCTTTATTTATAAATACTCTTATTAAATTTTAAATGCCTTTTGATAGAAAAGTCAAGAAAAAACAGGAAAAATGTCGAAAAAATAAGAAAAAGGATAAAATAAAAACCTCTATAAAAGAGGCTTTAAACAACATTATCATTTTTAAGTTCTGAAATAAAGTCAGAAAGTATATCTTCCATAGAAACATGAAACACTTGAGCTAAACCACAAAGTTCAAAATCTTTTAATATTCTTTTTCCTGTTTCTAATTTATGAAGAGATGGTTTAGATATGTCTATTCCCATTAAAGCGAGTTTAGTAGAAAGTTCAGAAAGTGAAAGGTTATTTTTTATACGTAATTCTTTTATCTTCTTACTAGTAACATTTAATCTATCATTATATTTACTACATTGATACATTTTATAAAACTCCTTCTTTTTTAGTATATGGATTTTTATAAATTTTATAAGAAAAATAGCATACTTCGTTACCACTAGAGATACGAATTTAAAAAAATAGAGAATTTTTATTGACAAAATAAAACAAAATGTATATTATTAAGACAAACGTATCACCAGTGGATACAAAAACAAAAATTAAACCAAAGAAAGAAGGAAAAGAGATGAAAGAAAAACTAAAAAACAGAAAAGGTATTACTCTTATTGCATTAATAGTAACAATTATTGTTTTACTTATTTTAGCAGGGATATCAATAGGAGCAATAACAGGAAATAATGGAATTATTAATCAAGCGAAAAATGCTAAAAATGACACAGAATATGCACAATGGGAAGAACAAATTGATATTGCTATTGTAGACGCAGAAAGCAAACACAGAGAAGCAACAATGGACGATGTTATTGATGAGTTAATTAACAAAAAAGTAATTAATGATGAGAGTCAAGTAAATAAAAAAGATGGAACAATTACAACTAATGAGCCAGCTTATGATATTACAGATAAACTTAATAATTATATAAGATTAGAGCCAGGACAAATTGCAGAAAAAAATGAAACATATAAAGATAAAAATGGTAATACAGCAAAAATACCAGCAGGTTTTAAAGTATCAGAAAATGAAAATGAACAAACAATAAATGAGGGGTTAGTTATAAGAGATGAATCTGGAAATGAATTTGTATGGATACCGGTAAGTACTGAAAGTCAATACCAAAGAAATAGAACTTATAGGTTAGCAGATGTTTCAGAAACAGCATATACAGATACAGGATATTTACCAGATGGAATACAACCAGATGATGATAGTAGTGAAAGTAATGAAAAAGCAGAAAAGCAAGCTGTATTAAATTCAAAAGGATTTTATGTATCAAGATATGAAGCAGGAAAAAAATCAGGAAAATTAGTAAGTCAAAAGAATGTAACAATTTGGAATTGGATATTACAAGAAAATTGTAAAGATACAGCAAAAACATTCATAAATAATAATAATGTAAAAAGTGCATTGTGTTCAGGAATACAATGGGATATGGTAATGAATTTCGTAAATGGAAAACAAGATGGAACAGGAAATACGTTTGATGTGACTACATATGATAGCAGCCGACATACTGGAACAAGAGTGAATTCAGGACAGAATGAAGCAGATAAAGTGTGCAATATATATGACTTAGAAGGTAATTTCTTTGAATATGTCGCAGAAAAAAATTCAGATCCAAGCTCATATGATTATGTTACTAGAGGAGGATGTTATGGAGATAGTAGATATGCACCATATAGACAACCAGGGGATGATGAATCAAAAGTTTCTATATCTTTCCGTTTTGTTCTTTATGTAATGTAGAAAAAGACAACCTTGAAATATAGGTTGTTTTTTTGACCGCTTATTCTAATTGCAAAAAAGTAAAATAACATATATAATAACTATTGTTAAAAACATATTGGTGTGAAGGAGGTAAAACCCTTGATAATCGATAAAGTAAAGAAATTAAACGGAGAAGAAAAAGTAAAAACAAGAAATGAAAGTGCATCAGACAGAATGATTGGAAAATGGGTTAAATGTGATAATTGTAAAGAAATACTTTACAAAGAAGATTTACACAAAAACTTAAGTGTATGTCCTAATTGTGGTAAACACTTTAGATTATCAGCAAGAAGAAGAATAAAACAAATAGCAGATGAAGGAACATTTAAAGAAATAGGTGGAGACATATTAACAAAAGATCCATTACATTTTGAAGGGTACATGAAAAAAGTAGACAGTTTAAAGGAAAAAACAAAAATAGATGAAGCAGTAAAATGTGGTACATGTGAAATCGAAGGTCAAAAAGCAGTTTTAGGTGTAATGGATGGAAACTTCCTTATGGGAAGTATGGGTTCAGCTGTTGGAGAAAGAATAACACTTGCTATAGAAACAGCAATAAAGAAAAAATTACCACTAGTAATGTTTTGTGTATCAGGTGGAGCAAGAATGCAAGAAGGAATAGTATCTCTAATGCAAATGGCAAAGACATCAGCAGCAATAGCAAAATTAAATGAAGCGGGACTTCTTTATATATCAGTATTTACAGATCCAACAACAGGAGGAGTAACAGCAAGTTTTGCAAGCTTAGGAGATATTATTTTAGCAGAACCAAAAGCATTAATAGGGTTTGCAGGACCAAGAGTTATAGAGCAAACAATAAAACAAAAATTACCAGAAGGATTCCAACGTTCAGAATTTTTATTAGAACATGGTTTTATAGATAAAATAGTAGAAAGAAAAGATATGAAAGAAACACTTGCAAAACTTATTAGACTACATACTAAAGGGGGAAAATAAAATGTCAAAAATAACGGCTTGGGATAGAGTAACTCTTGCAAGAGAATTAGATAGACCAAAAGCTTTAGATTATATAAATTCTTTATTTGAAGATTTTATTGAGCTTCATGGGGATAGAAACTTTGGTGATGATAAGTCTATTGTTGGAGGAATAGCAACATTAGAAGGTAAACCTGTAACAGTAATAGGAGAGCAAAAAGGTAAAAATGTAAGAGAAAATATGGAAAGAAACTTTGGTATGCCAGAACCAGAAGGATATAGAAAAGCCCTAAGGTTAATGAAACAAGCAGAAAAGTTTAAAAGACCAATAATAACATTTATAGATACACCAGGAGCATATCCAGGAATGGGTGCAGAAGAAAGAGGACAAGGAGAAGCGATAGCAAGAAATCTAATGGAAATGTCAAGAATAAAAGTGCCTATAATATGTATTGTAATTGGAGAAGGCTCAAGTGGAGGAGCTTTAGCAATAGGTGTTGGAGATAAAGTAGTAATGCTTGAAAATGCTGTATATTCTATTCTTTCACCAGAAGGATTTGCAAGTATATTATATAAAGATTCAAGTAAAGCAAAAGAAGCAGCAGAAAATATGAAAATGACAGCAAATGATTTGAAAAAATTAGGAATAATTGATAAAATAATCAAGGAACCAGAAAATGGTGCGCAAAATGATTTTGAAACAGTAATAAATGATATAAAGAAATACTTAGTTCAAAACATAAAAAAATTAGAAGAATTGACAGAAAAAGAGTTAATAGAACAAAGATATGAAAAATTTAGAAATATGTAATGTCTAATTAGAGACATATCGTAAAAAGGTTAATTAATAAATAAAATAAATTATACAAGGAGGATTTTAAAATGATTTTAAAAGGAAAAAAAGTAGTAATTATGGGAGTAAGAAACAAATGGAGTATAGCTTGGGGAGCAGCTCAATCAGCTTATGAACAAGGAGCAGAAGTTATTTGTACTTGTGCAGAAGAAAATTTAGAAAAAGTAAATAAATTATTAGAAGAATTACCAGG
>CALXXB010000008.1 GCA_944392525.1 uncultured Clostridia bacterium
TCAGATGCAATAGATAATAACGAAAAAATTGTTGTTGAAGGTGCTCAAGCCTTTCGCTTGGATTTAGACCATGGAGATTACCCAATGGTTACTAGCTCAAATCCAGTAGTTTCTGGAACACTTTGTGGAGCTGCACTCCCTCCTCAATCTTTAAAGGTTGTAATCGGAGTTGATAAAGCATATAACAGTCGTGTTGGAAATGGACCTTTTCCAACTGAATTGCCAGCTTCTATAGATGAAGATGGAAATGTTATAAAAGATGCCGTAGCCTTAGAAGGAGATATAGTTCGTGACTTAGGTCATGAATATGGAACAACTACAAAAAGACCAAGAAGATGTGGTTGGATGGACTGCCCTATTCTTCGTTCTGCAAAATACACATCTGGTATAGATTATCTTTGTTTAAATCATTTAGATACTCTTGGTCAAATAGGTCTTAAATTAGGTTATATAAAAGTATGTACTTCTTATAAATATAAAGGTGAAATCATAAATCACTACCCTGATGATATCAATTTAAGTGATGAAATACCTGAACCTATTTATGAAACTTTAGATGGTGGTTGGGAAATAGATTCAAGTTGTAGAAATTATGAAGATTTACCAGATTTAGCAAAGAAATTTGTTGAAATTGTAGAAAAGGCTTCTGGGATACCTGTTAAATATTTAGGTACAGGCCCTGCAAATGATGATTTAATTGTAAGAGAAGACATATAAATAACAAGTAAAATAAAAATTATAGGAGAAAATTATGATAGTAAAAAATCCAAAATTTGAAATATCAGCAGTAAGTCCAAAGCAATATCCTAAAAATGGTTTACCTGAAATTGTTTTAGTTGGAAAATCTAATGTTGGTAAATCAAGTTTTATAAATACAATGATTAATAGGAAAAAGCTTGCTAGGACAAGTAGTGAGCCAGGAAAAACTAGACAAATTAATTTTTATAATATAGATGACTCATTCTATTTTGTTGATTTACCTGGATATGGCTTTAGTAAAATGTCAAAAAAAGAACAAGAGCAAGTAGGAAAATTTATAGAAGAATATTTATTTAATAGACACGAAATTGCATTAATAATATTTTTAATAGATATTAGACATTCTCCTACTGCAAATGATAGACTTATGTATAATTACATTATCTCATCAGGATTACCTTGTATGATTTTAACAAATAAAGCAGATAAAATTGCTATTACTAAAGTAGATGATACTGTAAAAGCATTGCAAAAAGAATTAAACCCTATAGGAGATATTCCAACTTTTCCTTTTTCTTCTGAAAGGAAAATATATAAAGATGATGTTTGGAAATTTATAGATGATTTTTTGAACAAATAAAAAAGAGACATTAAGGTCTTTCCCTTAATGTCTTTTTTCTTTTTATTCTTCTTTTATATGCATTTTTATTATATATAAATTTCATGATAAGTATAATAATTATTATAACTGTAGTTATTTTAGATTGTAAAATTTTAAGTAAAATTCCTAAAATTGGAACAACACCTATAACTTTGCCAATTACCTCATTTTTTGATACTTCTTCTATATCAGAAAAATAATTGTTATTTGATTTAGTACGGTAAATTACTTTTCCATCTATTACTCCTGTACTTACAACCGTATTTATTCTGACCTTTCCATTTACTTCATATGCTATATTATCGTTTACCTCTATATTCTCATTAGATTTATATTCTCTTGTAACAACCAAGCTATTTTTTGGAATTTCATCCCCCATCAAATCGCTTTCCATTGAGAACAAGCTAATTTCCATCAAGTTAAAATACTCTGATTTTTTTATTGTAGTATTTACCAAAAATATAACATTTAAAATAACAAATAAAACTAAAATAGTATATATTATTTTTGATATTATCTCTTTATTCCTAGCTTTTTTCAGGAATTTAATCCTTGTTTCTTTTTTCTTGTTCAATTTTTCTTTTTTCTCTCCTATGTTCCTTTTTTTCCTCTTTTCTTATTCTTAAGAATAAGAATATTAATAAAATTAAAACAATAAATAAAAATACAACTTGATTTTCTAAAGCATTTATTATATACCCTAGTTTTGGTATTGTTAAAACATTTTTTCCTTCTATCTGACTATACTCTATTTTCTCGTCATCTTCTAGGTTGTTATTATCTCCTTTAGTCGTATATAATTTTTCACCATCTTTTTCTTCAATATTAGTAATTCGGTGTGTAATAACCTTATCACCTTGTTTAAAGGTTATTACATCACCCGTTTCTATTTTGTCTTCTTTAGTTTTTCTTACTATTGAAACATCTCCAGAATTTATAGAAGGTTTCATACTGTCTGTTGTTATAATATATGCCTTATAACCAAATATACTAACATCATCTATTTTGTTTAAGCAAGAAATAAAGACTAATATAATATTATATAATAAGATTATTATAATTACGTCTATTACCTTTTTTGCTATTTCTACATTTTTCTTTCTTTTGTTTATATTATCAATATCATACTTCATTTTAAATTCCTTTATTTTATAACTATATATTCATATGCTTCACCAACATATGTTTTTCCATCATATAACTTAAAGACTAACTTATATGTTCCTGTAACTAAATCTGCTTTTAATCTCAAATTATAATCCTGCGTATTTGTTGGATTTTCAAATGCCACATACTCTCTATCTTTATCTGTCGTTGGTAGTTGATATAATACATATTCTTGCATATCTACTTTTTCATATTCCATATCATATACATCATTATACTTTCTTCTATATAGTGAAACTGTTATATTTGGATTTTCTAGTGCTGATGAATATTCTACTGTACTTACTATTTGATTTGTTCCATTTACTGTGTTTCCTGTTTTTTTATCTACAATTTTTGCTTCATCATTTGTTATTACTTTTAATCCATATGCTGAGTTAATTATTCTAACATTTAATTCTATTTTATCAGATGCTGTTAACCCATAATAAATACCATCTGATGAACCAAACGATTCTATTACTATTTTATAATCCCCTGTTGCCCATGTTGTATTATTTTCTGTATTTATTTTTATTCTAGCAAGTACATCTGTTACTTTATCTGCTATACTAATTCTTGTTGTTCCGTCAACTCTTGGATAATATTTTTGTCCATCTAATTCAAAGTTAACACCTAGTAAACTATCAATTCCTAATCTATTTCCATCAATATCATAAATAGATATTTTTATTCCTAACTTCTTATCAAAGTATTGTGTATCATAAATCGTTTTTGAATCTACAACAGTTTGTGTAAATGATGTTTCTACATTTAAATCAGCTTTATTTCCTAAATATAATGTTGTAGGATCTATGCTACCCTTTAGCTTAATTGTTGCGTCTTGATTAGAATAAACCGAATATTTTAAAACATCTCTCTCTATACCAATAACTCCTACTAATGTTTGGTCATCATCATTTCTTAGTTCCATTAATAGTGAATTATTTATTACATTTTCTTGCATGTTCGTATCTGAAAAGCTTACATGGAAAATGAAGTTTTCATATATTGTGTTTTGATCCTGTAAATAATAATTTTTACTTTCTTCAGCTTCATTATATTTACCATTTTCACTTCCCATTACTATAAAATCTTCTAAATAATATACATATTTATTTTTAGCTACATCATCAGCAGTTACTATATAGTAATAATATTTATTTGTTACCATATCAAGCATTGTAAGTTTTGTATTTTCTGGAAAGCAATAAGGTAGTCCATTTGAATCTGTTGATATTAATGCTCTTTTATGATTGAAAAATTCATCATAATAGTTATAGTCTTCTCTATCTTCTTCATCAATTTGATCTATTGAAAATGTATGTGAAAAGTATACAGAAAAATCACTATTACTTGTTATTGTTGTATCTGTTGATGTAAATAGTCCAAATTTTTGTCCTGGTGTAATAGCACCTTCATAAAAGTCATCTTGGAACAAATTACTTGAGATTGTTACAATTATATTTATCCAAGATATATCATAATGTAAATCATCAGTTGGTGTTAATACCTGAAGCATTATTGATACTTCTCCTAATGCTCTTTTTTCTGTTATATTTTGTGAGTGATATAAACAAATATTAAATGTTGGTGCATAACTTGAATTGTCTTTATCATACTCTTTTGTTCCTGTATAACTTCCACCATCTTCTGTTAAAAATGTTGTTTCTCCTTTTGTTTCCCAACCAGTATTTCCTGTTTCTATTGTTAATCCTAATAAATTATTTGCCTTATTTTCATCTGGTTCGATTGGATTTATTTCACTTGGATCTACCAATTCAACACCATTCATAAGTCCTGGTGAAACACCTGTTACTATATATTTTACGTTAGGTGTTGAAAATCCTTGTAATAAAAGTTCCTTCGTTCCAAGTGTTATATATTTTGAAGCAGCTAATTCAACATTAAATGTTTCTACATTCTTTTGTTCTCCTGCAACCCACATATAGTATGCATCATTTTCTGGTGTTGGAGTTATATAATTTGCTTTAATTACTCCGTTATCATTATAATTTGTATAAAATCCATCTACTTTTATATCGTGATTTACTAAATGCTGTCCAAGTACATAAGCATTATTCATAAATACACCTTCATTTGTTATTGTATCTCCATTATTATATCCATGATAATATAAACCTGTACTTGTAGCTGGACCATTTCTACTTGAAAATAATCCAAAGAAAAACATTCCAGAAACTTCACCATAAGTTGTTACTTGCTCATTTGTAGCTACATTTAAGTTCTTTCCTTCTAACATATAAATTCTATTATCTACATTTCTTACTGTTTCTCCTGTATCTTCATTTATTGTTGCGTATCCTTTTACCTCATTTCCATTTTCGTCATCTACAACACTAGATAACTTTGTAAGTAAGTTCGCTCCATTTTGAAGATATAACACTGAATTATTTTTTAATTTTACTTCATTTACCCTACTTATTGAGAAAAATGTCGTTGCATACTCATTTGTTCTATCTGTTGCTCCTGATAGTGACATTGATGAATTTATAATAGTTGCCAAAGTTGCTCTTTGAAGCGAAATATTCATTTGAGGATTATCTGGAGTTCCATAATTTTTGATTGTTATATAACTTTCTCCACTTGTACTTGAAGCATTTCCTGAGCCAAATATACTTCCAGTCATAACAAAGTTTTCATGTTTATTCCCATCTATTAATATATCAGTTCCATCTGTAACACTTATGAATGAGAAGTCATAGTTTTCATCTCCATCAGCATTTGCTTCTCCTCCACCAAATACTGTTCCTACAATATTTATATCTCCTATTTCTAGTGAAGTATCTCCTACTGCATCATAACCTATTTTGGTAGAAGTTGTACCATATACAACAGAAGTATTTGCTCCTCCATATACGTTTCCACCAATTGTACCTCCAACAATGTTTACATTACTTGAAGAATGATTTTCTTCTGTTCCTGTTGCTGCCTCATTTCCACCTCCAAATACATTATTAACAACATTGTTTTTAGTTCCATCCATTACTAAATTTGTAGTTCCATATACTGTAGCTGTTTTTCCATTTCCTCCTGCATATAAACTCTCTTTCAAAGTAGAGTCTTTTACATGTAAGTTTGTATTTCCCGCTACTGTTCCTTCATTTCCTCCTGCATATACATTATCTCCAACATTTGTATTAGAAATATAAACATTTGTATCAGTTTCAACTCTGGCTTCATTTCCTCCACCAAATACACTTTTAACGACACTATTTTGAGTTCCATCCATTACTAAATTTGTAGTTCCATATACTATAGCTGTTTTTCCATTTCCTCCTGCATATAAACTATTTCCTAATGTAGAATCTTTTACATGTAGATTTGTATTTCCTGTTACTTCTCCTTCATTTCCTCCTGCATATACATTATCTCCAATATTTGCATTAGAAAGATAAACATTTGTATCAGTTTCAACACCTGCTTGGTTTCCTCCACCATATACATATCTTAAAACTGTTCCGTTGATGTTTACATTTGTTACATGTGTTGCAACTTGGTTTCCTCCACCATATACATCTGTTGTCTGTCCACCATTTATTGTAACATACGGTGTCGTACATGTTCCACCAAGGTTATTTCCTCCATAGACACTTCCAACAGTTCCGTGAATTTACAGTAACATTTGTCGTATCTACTTGTCCTCCTTGATTGTTTCCACCATAGATATTTTCATAAGTTCCTGAATTTATTTCTACATTAGTAGTATTTACTATTCCTGATGAGTTTGAACCACCAAATACATCTCTAACATTTGCACCTTCTCCATATACATATGTCTCTGGTACACCTGCTTGGTTTCCTCCTCCATATACACTTGGTATTTGATTATCTGATTTACTTAAAGTTACCGTTGTTTTATTAGTATCAACTTGGTTTCCTCCACCATATACAGCTCCTGTAATACTTCCACCATTTATATTAACATTTGCATCTTGTGTAGTTCCACCAATATTGTTACCACCAAACACTGTAGCAATTGTTCCGCCAGTTGTTTCTATATTACTTCTATTTACTGTTCCTGTTTGGTTTGAACCTCCATATATATAGCCTGTATTTCCTCCTGTTACATATACATTCGTTGTTTCTACATCTGCTGAGTTTCCTCCTGCATATACATTATTGCTTGTACCATTACTTATATTAACTGTAGTTGTTGTTACTTTTGCTTGATTTCCTCCAGCAAACACATCATTGTTCGTTCCACCTTTTATATTTACAGTAGAAGTTGTAACAGTTGCTTGGTTTCCTCCACCATATACAGTTTCTTGTGTTCCTCCATTTATATTTACAACGGTATTTCCTTGTATTTCTCCAAGGTTTCCTCCACCGTAAATTGCTGCTGTATGTGTTCCTGCATTTATATCAATATTTGTATTTCCTTCTACTTTAGCAATGTTTCCACCGCCATATACTTCAGATGTTAAATTTGCAGAAATAGCTATATTAGAGTTTCCTATTAGTTTTGCCATTTCTCCATATCCAGAAACTCCTGCTCCTGCTCCGAATATTTTTCCATTAATTGTAGGCGTTCCTGTTATTTCTATGCTTGATGTTCCTTGCATTTGTGCTAGATTTGGTCTTGATGAATAATTATATCCACATCCTGCCGCAAAAATATTTCCTTCTATTATAGGACTTCCAGAAATATTTATATAACTGTCTCCATATAAAGAGCCACCATCATTTGCTGTTACATTCGCATTTAAATATTCCGTATAACCATATCCACCACCATAGACATCTCCTTTGATTGTTCCTCCTGTTATATTTAAAGTTACTGAAGTATCAAATTCTCGTCCATAACTTTTATAATTATCTGATGAATCTTCGCTGTATCCTGTAACACCACCAGCTCCCGCACCATAAATATTATCTGTTATTTCTCCACCAGAAATATTTATAGTTATATTTCCGTAATAATATGAGTCACAAGTATTTCCGCTAGCATTTGGACTACCAACAACTCCCATATTTCTTCCAAGACATCCACCATAAAGTTCTTCAATACTTCCTCCTGTTACGTTAATTGTAGATGTTCCTAGATATGTATTTTCTGGATAATTCCAGTTTCTTGGTCTTGTTTGTGAGTCACCTATACTTCCACCAATCAAACGTCCTACACTACCATTTTTTATATTTTGTACAACATTTGAATAGTTATTTCCTGCTGCAGACCCACCTGTAAGCAAGTTTACGTCATAATCATATTCACTTGCCGTTGTAGAGTTTTGGATATCTATTGTTATAGTAACATTAAATGAATCTTCTTTAGAAGAACCGGTAAAGTCATGTGATGTTGTCTGTCCTTGTCCACTTGATGTTCCTGGACTTCCTCCTCCTATAATTCTTCCATATGTACCACTTTTTATAATAATTTGTGGATTGTTTCTAGGTAATTGTCTTAAATTATATTGTAACCAACCACATATGATGTGAACTGCTGGTGCATTTCCTCCAAGCAAACCTTGGTTAGTATTAGAATCTGCATAGCCGACCATCGTTACTCCTTCGCCAATAGTCATGCTATATCCTTGTAGATACAAATATAATTGTTCTTCTGTTCCTCCGAACCAGCCACTATCATTTGTTCCATACCAATCCATATACATAAAGTTAGTATCTGCTGTTAAATATCTATAAGAAGATGAACCACTATAGAAATATAATCTTCCATCATAATCTTGTCCATCATACATTCCTGTTATTGTTGCTGGTTTATTATATGTACTGCTATTTGCTGAATTGAAAAATGAATTAGATGAATAATCTCCCATTATTACAATTACATTACTATTTGTAGTTCCATTTCTGTCTAATTTTCCATATGCTGTACTTAAATTTTGTACCGGAGTTTGCGGTGTAAATCCATCATTTCTGTTATTTCCATTATTATAATCAACATAAATTACTGTTCTATCTCCATAAGTAAAACTATTTTCTGTTGACATAGCAGGTATTTTTTCGTTTGTTGCAACTAATCTATATTCGCATCCCTTTTCTAGCCCAGTAAGTGTAAGTGAATTTTCACCTTCTAACATCTCACTTGTTCCTGCAATATCTTTTCTATACCATTGGAATGTAAAATCATCTACTGTTGTATATTTTAAGCCTGGTCCTTCTAGGCTTGCTGTTACACTATCATTGTTCTCATTTATATCAAAAACAATATCCACTCCTAAGCATTCTATCGTAAACTTAGTTACTGTATAATATTCTCCATCAAATGTTACAATTACCCAATTTTCATCTTCTTCATAATTTTCTTTCCATGTATAAGAAAAATCTTCCCATGGTTCTTCTGTACCATTTTTATAATAATGTGTTTCATAATTACCTATTTGCCATGGATCTGTTATTTCCAAATTATAAGTATATTCTGGATTTTCATTTACAGATGATGTTAATCTTTCTTTAAAAGAAAATGTACCATTTTCATAAAGCCATGGAAGATATGAACAATTACTATTTGCATTATTATTAAATACATTTAACATAGAGTTCATGTCAGTTGTATAAGTACCTTTGTTAAGACCTTGTACATATCCAATATTAGTATTTCTATTACTTACTCTATAACCTGTATTCCCTGATGTTACACTTTGAGTGAATCTTGTTCCATTTGCATTATAATTTGTATAATACATATTATTTGCTGTTACATTTCCTGCATCATTACCATACCAAATAGTTGGATAATCATTATAATCTTCATAACCTGAGTTGTTTATTAATGCACCAAATATCGGACCTATAATACCATTTGCATTAATTGCCCCTGAATATAATGAATTAGTTGGCCATACAGCTTGTCCTCTTATTGTTCCTACAATTCCACCTGTATGATATTGACCATGTCCGTTATAATCTATGTCACTTCCAAACCAACCACCATCAATTGTTCCTTCATCTGCATTAGAATCTAAACTTATTTGTACTTCTGAACAACAATTATCTATTACAAATGTTCTTCCATTTCCAGGATTATTGTTATTATTATAAGTATTTCCTACATAACCTATAACTCCACCTACTGAAAATTGGAATTGATAATTTGTAATTGTTATTACATCAGTATCTTGTATTACACTATTATTTACAATTACATTTTGCACACTTGAATTTCTGTACATACTTCCTGATAAAGTTCCTATATGAAGTCCTTCATTATCTTGGTCTACGCTTCCACCACCAAAAAAACCACCTTCATCTATCTCTCCTGTATTTCCACTTGCAGTTATTTGAACTGTTATACCAGAAAGTTCCAAGTTTCTAATAATTGTTCTTGTGTCGCCTCCACCTAAGCTTGCAAAAATACCATAACTCTCATAAGTTTGATTTGGTAAACTAGCTACTGTAACTGTTGCATTAGCTATAGTATGTCCTGCTCCATCTAATATTCCTCTAAATGAATTTTGGCTTGTTCCTATTGGTGTCCATTCTCTTCCACCTAAATCTATATCATTTGCAAGTTGGAAATATTGTCCTTCATAAGTATTTCCATTTTTTACTTGCTCTCCTAAATATGCTAAATCTGCTCCATCAGCAATTAAATATGGTCTTTCTTCAGTTCCTTCCCCAAAAGAAAAGCTATCTGCTACACTTCCATCCCATGCTGTTACCTCTGTGCTTAATGCCATTGTCATAAGAAGGTCATTACTTGCTACTTCGTTTTGAAGTGCATCTTCTACTGCATTTCCATCAGAAATAATTGCTCCTTCTTCTCTTTCTAATACAACAAAAGTAGATAATCCATCTGTTTCAAAACTTATTCTATTTTCTTCTAATTCTACTTTTTCTATCTCTTGTAAATTTTCATTTTCTTTTGCTTCATCCAAAATATGTATTATTTTAAACTCTTTATTTTTATCCTTTCCTAAATCATCTTTTTCTATTGATATTGTTAAATCACCTGAGAAATTAGCTTTTTCATTGTTTGCATCTAACAAACTAATATCATAAGCAGAATTAAAGCCATATTCTGTTAAATATGAATCTACTTCTGTTACTTCTTCTTTTGCTTTTTCTTCTACTTTTAAAGATGCTTTATCCTCAATATATCCACTAACAATTACATTTTTTTCTTCTAACTCTTCTTTAAATTCTTGGTTATAGAAAACTTTTCCATTCTCTTCTTTTTTATCATAATCTACTTCTAATTCTATTTTTTTGTTTTCTACTTCTTCCGCTGTTAGATATATTTTGTCTCCTGGTTTCTTTTCAACTTTAGAAGATTCAGTTACTGAATTTTCTATATTAGCTTCCTTTTCTTCATTTTTTTCAGTTATATAATATTTGCTTACTTTCTTTTCATTTATCCTTTCTGGAAGATTAAATGAGTATCCACTATCTCCTTCATCTATTGCTTCAAATTCCATAGTACTATTTCCAACTAGGTTACTTTTGTCTTTTGCATCTAATGTTATTTCTAGTATTTTATTTGCTTGTGAGTCTGTAAAAGCTTTTATTTGTAGGATTAGTAAACAAATTAAAATTATTAATAAAACAATTTTCCTTTTATTTATTTTTTTCTTCATCCTTGTCTTCCTTTATAACTATTTATTTTTTAATAAATCCTTTATTTTACAAACTGTTTCTATATCTTCTATGCTTAATCCAACATTTTCTAAATCTAGACTAATTTTTATTGCTTCCAAGTTTCTTTCTAAACTATCTATATTTCCTTCATCCAAATCATCTTTTTCTACTTTAAAGTTTAATAGTCTGTATCTATCTTTTATGATTATTTGTATATTTTTATCATCTGATATATGAATATTTTTCATAATTGTATGATATGGACTTCGCATAAATTTTTTTAACTCTTTTATTTGTTCTTCTATTTCTTGTGGTTCTATTTGTGGATTATTTTTTATCAAGCAATTTGCTAAATAACTATAATCTGATTTTGCAAGTATTAATATCTCATATAAACTTGAATTTTCTTTCACATTTTCATATATCTTTTGATTAAATTGTTCTTTGTCTAATTCTTTATATAGTTCTTGTAATTCTGAAATTAATTTTTCCTGTTCTATATTTTTTCCTTTTTCTTTTTTAAAGAATCCTTTCTTATTTACTTTTTTTAATTTCTTTTCACTTGCTTCAATCTGTTTTTTCACTTCTGAAAACTTCTTTTTATTCTCTTCCTTTTTATTATAAATATCTTTTATATCTTCTACTATAAATTGATAATTTAGATAATTCTTATATTCATAAATATTATTTAAAAAGTTTTCTGTGTTTTTATTTATTTGCTCCTTATCTATATCTTTATTATCTATCAATTTTTCATATAGCTCATTTATCTTAACTTCAGTATAATCTTGTGGTTTTAAATTTCCTTCTAAAAATTTAGAAAGCAATATTTTTTTATCTTGTTTTTCTTTTTCATCTAATTTTTCTTTTAAATTATTATAAGCTTTTCTTATTTCTTCTGGTGTTTTATCCCATTTTTTTAATAAATCATTTTTTGCTTTTTCGTAATATTTATCTATTACACTTTTCTTATTTAGATAAATATTTCTAATATTTAACCCTATTTGCATCATTATCTCTGGACATTTCCAATAAATTTCTTCAAATTTATTTTTTAATTTTTCTGATGAACTATAATCTTTTTCATTTAAGAATGTTTTCATATATTCTTCTGTATATTCACTGTAATTAAAATCTTCTTCACTTAAGTCAATTTCTACTTCTTTAAACATTTTTATACATTGTGATATTTCTTTATTTACGTCGTCCAAGTTATTTCTATAATATCTACTTAAATTATATAATGTCCTATCTAAGTTCATCTTTTCAAAAGAATTTTTTTCATCGCTTAATAAATACAATACATTTTCTATTGTACTTATTCTTCCTTTTAATAGTTCTATTTCACTATCTTCTTCAACATTAATAAAAGAATTATATTCTTTTTCTAATTCTTCTATTATTTCTGTTCTATATTTCTTATATCTTTTTTCTAATTCTTTTACTTTTTCTAAATACTTTTGTTCATTTTTTTCATTGTTTCTTGGAAGTGTTGATAATATTTCTTTTTCTACACTTATTTTCTCTACTGCGTTACTTATTTCTTGGAAATTTTTCATCATAATCATTCCTTTATTCTTTATTTTCTATTGTTTCTTTTTCTTTTTCTAAAAACTCTAAAAAACTATTTATTTCTCCATACATTTCAATCATTTTATCTATATTTTTATCTAGCATATTTATACCTCCAATATACGATTTTATTCTATCATAAGAGCCTTTTTTATGCAATTATTTTCCAGCATTTTTCAAGCAAAAAATAACATTTTTTATTATTCATTTTTTAGATTTTTCTTTTATTTTTCTTTTTTATCTTTTTCCTTTTAATCTTCTTTTTCATCAAAAAATACACTAATATTAGTTTTCTAATATTAGTGTATAATTTTATTATAATTAACTATATTTTAGTCTCCTGCATCTGGTGCATTTAATTCAACATTAAATGCTATATCTGTTCCTGATGCTGAGTTATCACAGTCAACGTCTTGTCCTTCAACCCACATATAAACTCTGACTTTTGTAATACCTTTATCTATGTGGAAGAAGTTTTCTGTTTCTTCTTCACCTTTATTAGTTTTTATTAATCCTGCTCCTGTCATTTCAGCAAAGTGATCTTTATCTGTTCCATTATTAATAGTTGCTCTATCTATTGGAGTATCGATTATTGCTTTAACACCATAGTAAGTTACTTGAGTTCCATCTGATACGCTTCCTCTTAAATTATCATATGGGTTATTTGCTATAGCTTCAGCTGTATGTGAACCTGCATTTGGTTCCCATATTACAGTTTTTTTATCTCCTACGCTAAATGATGTACCACCATTTTGTCCTGTAACTGTAGTAGTCTCTGTTGTTTCTGCAAGTGTTCCTTCATTTATAAATGCAACTCTTGCAGCATTTTCTAGTCCTTTACTTTCTCCAACTGCTGAAACATTTGAATTTGCTGTTAATGTTAAATCCATAGCTTCATCTGCTTTTAAGAATATATCAAAAACAATATATCTATTTGTTGAAGCATCTGTCTCTTTTGTTGCAGTTAAAGCATAATTTCCTCCCTCAGCTGGTGCCATAGTACCATAGAACATATTCATATTTCCACTAGCTACTGTTCCATCAGTAGAAACTGGTTCCATTGATGTTGGTACTCTGTTCGTATTTCCACTATATGCTCCTCCTGTTATATCTGCATTAGTAATAACTGCTTTCCAATTTACAGCATTTGTTGAAATTTGTAGACCATTTGATGCTTGTACATTTACTTCTAATGTGTCAATACTAACAGTTCTGTTTGCTGTAAACCATGCATATGTTGATGCAATTAATAAAATTGCTATTAGTAACAATACTAATAAAGATGATTTTAAGTTTTTCTTTTCTTCTCTTTTGCTCATTCTATTTACCCCTTCTTTTACTAAATTAAATTCATTAATAAACTATCATAACATTTGTTTAGTGTCAACAATTGTCGAGGTTTTGTAACATAATTGTAATTTTTGTCATTTTTGTAATATTGCTGTAATATTATTCTTGTGCGATATGCTCTTCTGTAATCTCCATATGCATTTTCATTTCTCCTCCAATCAATGCATCAACACAGTCTGGATCATCTCCTTCAATAAATATTACAATAGTAAATTTATCAATATCACCTGGCTTAAAATCTTGTCTTCCTTCTACGCAAACTTCTTGTGGCGAATAAAATTTAGTTGTTCCCTCTTCTGCTTCACCAGTCGTTTCATTAGCTCTTGCATAAATAGTTCTTTCACCATTTCTAATAACCATAACTCTTACTGCTCTATCTACATTTTTAATAACATCATCTACTAATATTTCATACCAATAATTAACAACATCGCTTCCTTTGTTCTCTAAATAAAAAGTATATGCAAAATAGTTATCTCCATTATGACTCCCCTCTCCTTGACTATCTAAATCATCTGGAAGCCATTTTACTGAAATATTATCAATAAAATCAGCTCTTGTTGCTCTAAGTTGTCTTTTATCATCTTTTTCTTCCAACCTTTCATACATTATAATTCCACTTTTTAGAGCAAAGTTATCATCAAGAGATATTGTAAACTCTCCACCTTCATATGCTATTCTAAGCAAGAAATATATGATTATCAAAAATAGTAAAATTATTAGTATTCCTGCCTTAACATGTCGTATTTTCTGTTCCCTTAGTTTAACTTTTTCAGAACCAAGCTTCATCTTTTTTTCTTGCTTTAAAATATCTTCTTTTCTTTTTTCAAATTTTTCTTTATTTTCCTCTGTTTCTTTTGTTTTTGTTTTTCCCATCTTCTTTCTCCTTTTTAGTGTTTTATCTAGTCTTTTTATTTTTATTCAATTTTAAATTCTTTTTCTATAAATATTTCCTATTGATTTATTAAAATTCCTGTGATAAAATTTTTTAAAAAACAAGTAAAGGATTTATACTTATGAAAAATTACAAGAAATTCATTTTATTAATTATTTTAATTTTAATACTGTGTTTAGTATTTTTCTTAATTCAAATATTTGCAAAATATTTAACCTCTGCAACTGGTAATACTTCTATGAATGTTGCAAGATGGAATATTTTAGTAAATAATACCTCAATTAAAAATAATACTGATATATCTAACACTTTAGTTCCAGTATTTCCTGGAAACGATAATATTGCACCAGGAATCATCGCACCAACCTCTGAAGGATATTTTGATTTAGACTTTAATTTCAAAGATGCGGATGTTTCCTTTGAATACGAAATCTCTACAACAGTTGACCCTAATAGTTCTGTAAAAGATTTAGTTTTAACCGGATATACAGTAGATGATGGTGAAAAAGTAGAATTTACTAATAACCATTCTATAAAAGGTACTATTCTTTTAACAGATAATATAGATACAAGAAAAATTCGTGTATTTGTCAAATGGAATGATGACCAAAACGCTACTATGGATAATGAAGCAGATACTTTAGCTACTACTTCAAATAATCCAGCACTTCTTCATGTAAATATTTCATTTACACAAATAGCTGAATAATCAGCAAAATAAGACTATATATATTTAGTCTTATTTTTTATTCCCTCTTTTGAGTCGCAATAAGTTCTAAGTTCAATACTATACTTTCTTTATCCGGATTTAAAGAATAGTATTCATAAGCCTTATTTCCCCAATATGTATCTAAATTATCATTTCCTGATTCAAATAGCCAATGGACGCTTACTTCAAACGTTCCTTTTTCATTCCCTTGTATTTCAGAATTTCCTGCTGTTGATATATTTATTTTAAAAGGATATTCTTGTTCTACTTTTTGCTCTATATCATCACTAGTTAAACCGGTCTCTTCATTCGCCTCAAATTTTTCTCCCATTATTTCTAATGATTTTATCTCATAAGTAAGTATAGCTGGAGTTTCTCCTTTATTATGCACCTCAATTTCTTTTTCAAATGTATCCATTCCTGGATAAATTCTATCAACTGTAATTTCCATATTTGTTGTTATTTCTTCATCACCGCTTAAAAATTCAACATTCCAAGAGCTGACATGCACACTTAAATCAAGAGAAACTCTTGTAGCATAAATAAACCACGCAAAAGTATTTACAACGAGTAACACTAGTAAAATTATTAAATTTCTTAATTTTATTTTCTTAAAAACTTTAACTATTTTCTCCATTGTCTTTCTTATCATCACCATCTTTATCTTCTTCAGTCTCTTCTACTATTTCTTCGTCATCATCTTTTTTTAGATATCCTCTTATTTGTCTAAATATAATTATTGCAATAGGTACAAATATAATAAAGTAAAATACATAAATATTCTTAATTATTTGTCCTATAAAACTTAATGTCTTGACTTTATATATTACCTTTCCATATACTTGAGATGCATCTATTTCTGGGTCTTCTTCTGTATTTGCAATACCTTTTGTTGTTATTTTCTTTTCACCATTTTCTTCTCTAATTGATATAACTTGGTGTGTTACTATTTTATCTTTAAAACTTCCAGTATTTCCTTTATATACAACATCATCTCCGACTTGTATATCATCAGGATTAATTTCTTGTGAAATTAATATGTCCCCTACTAAGTATTTAGGCTCCATACTTCCTGTTGCAACTGTAAATAATCTATATCCGCCTAAAGATATTGAATTATCTGACACTCTTTGTAAAATTACTACTATAAGCATAAGTATTACTATAACAAATAATAGTACATATAAAATATTTCCAATTACTTTTAACGCTTTGTTTTCTTTTATCTTTTTAAATGTTTCTTTCATTACTAATCTTCCTTTTCTACTTTATTTAAATATTTATCTATATGCTCCCTAAATACTTTTTGTATTTCTTTAATTGCCTCCATTTTCTTATATTTTATAACTTCATATTTATTAGCAATTAATTTATTTAGTTCTTCTTCTGTTAAATCTTGATCCATATCAACTAAGTTGTTTACCATTTGCTCTAATATTGTTTCCTTTACTTCTTCTCTGGTTCCTTCATTTTCTGCTTCATCTTGGTCTAAAGTCTTCATTATTAAATACTGTAACATAAATGTTTCATCAAAAAGTTTTTTCTTTTCTCCTTGTTCCATATAATCTTCATTTTCTTCTACATCTTTTGTCTTATCTTCAAAATTATCTCTTAAATAATTCCATAACTTCATAGCATATTGGAAATTTACATTTTTTAAGACAACATTTGTCTTTTTTATTGGTTCTCTAACTAAACTTATATGTAATTTATCTATTACTTTATATACTTCTGATGAAGTTAAATCCATTATTCTATGTTCTAATTCTTCAATTTTTGCTAATATTTCCTTTGTCTCTTGCTCATTGTCTTGTTTGCTATTATTTAAAGAAGAATTTAAACTCAAATTTATTTCTACCTTCTCTTTATCTGTTTCAGACAAAGCTTTATAATCCAATTGTTTATCATTTTTGTGTTCTTTATCTATACTTTGTTCTAACGTTTTTTTCCTTCTATCTATAAACATTTTCATGTTTTGTATTAATGTATAAATTAATCTATTTTCATAAGTGTTATAGCTTTCCTCTTTATTAATATTTAAAATCTTAGACGGCGTAACATCTCCTGTCTTTTTATCAACACTTTGTATTAAATTTGTGTGTTTAGATAAATGTTTTATACTATCTACTGTTATTTTTCTTGCAAGTTCTATTTTTACTATTTCTTCTTCATTTACAATAAAACGGTTTGGAGACCTTAATATATTATCTATATAAGGTATAGTTTCCTCCATTTTTTCTATCCATTCTATATCTTTTATTTCTTTTTTAGTATCTACTTTTATTCTTAAACTTGAATCTACACCATCCACAAATTTTTTAGATTTATCTTTATTAGCATTTTCATAAATATCAAATATTTCTAAATCGCTCATATTTCTATCCTTTTTATTTTATTTTTATCCTTGCTGTTTTTGAGCCCATCCCAAAAAACACATCTTAAGTCAATTTCTTTAATCTTAATAAGTATTCTATACATTCTTTCATTTTGTTTTTTCCAAATGTTTGATCTAAGAATTCAACATAAGGATCAATTTCATCTCTTATATATGCAACATTTAATTGTTCAAATTTTCTAAGTATCTTCTTAGCAATAAAGTAATCTACTCCTGCAATTTCATCTCCACCACAAGCTACATATACAGGTACAAATTTTTTCATATGTGAAACAATACGGTTACCAAATGCTATACGGAAATGTTTTATTACATAATCATCCATTAATTCTATTTTATCTAATGTTTCTTGTGATACTTGATGTTCTTGCATTGCTGTTTCGAACAAATTATTTAAATATGAATAATTTACATCTTGAGCATCTACCTCTTTTGGTTTAAATGCTTGTCCCTTATCATTAATATCTATTGGCATAGCTCTATCATATACCTTATCTGTTACCATAAATGTAGAGTCATCATTATTGATTGTTCCTATATACCACATATTTGCAGGTATCTTTAATTTTCCACCTTTTATATGTTTAGGATCTGTTTTCCAACTATTTGGAACAAGCTCAATTAACCATTCATCTTTGTTCGGCATCTCTAGTATTGATAACATTTCTGCAAAATAATACTCAACACGAGAGATGTTCATTTCATCTAGTATTATTGTATAAACATCATCTGTATATCCTGCAACATACATTTCCTTTAATACATCTGTTTCGTTAAATTTCTTTGTAAATTCATTGAAATATCCAAATAATTCTGTTCTATCTCTCCAAGAGGGTTGTACTGATGCAACACAAGAGTCATGTTTCATAAATTTTCCCCAAGCATAAGCAAGAGATGTTTTACCAGTACCAGATATACCTTGAAGGATAACTAGTTTTGTTGATGCTAAAGCTGATACAAACAAACGCATCATATCTATTGTATAATATAATTTTAATTTAGAAGCTGCAAAGTTTCTAAAATTATCGCATAATTCTGGTAAAGTAAATGTATTTCCATAATCTTTGATTTTATAATTTGCATATTCTTCATCTATTGTAGTAAGCTTAGCAAATCTAGAATCATTTGCATCTACTGTACCTTCTTCATCACTTTGTTCAATTTCACTTGACTCTCCAGGCTTTAATCCAAGTTGTGATACCTTCATTGCTAATATGTCTTCTTTTTCTTTCATTAATGATGCAACTTTTCCATTCAAATTTGCAACTTCTTCTAGCAATTCATCTTGATTTATAGCTTGTTTTCTAAATTTTAAGTATTTTCTTATTAGAAGATATATTAAAAGTATTATTAAACCTATTAAAATAAAAACACTAAGAATTGCAATTCCAACTAAAATCCATTCTGGAACTGACAAATCTTGCTTATATGCCTCTAATATCGTTTGATATGACTTAATATCAAATATTTGCTTTATTCCATTACCAATTCCTGAAACAATAGTCCCCAACCCTGAAAAGAATTGAGCTAAAAATTCATATAAAAATCTTGTAAACGTTTCCATTTTTTACCTCATTATATTTCAATTATATTTTTAATACGTTTTTTATAACTTATAATTTCTTTATAATTTTTTAAATCTTTATTTATAATAACATATTTAAAAGTTGCCAAACTTTCTATACTCTTATAATCTGGTTTGAAAGAATTATCTAATATAATAGTTATTTTATATCCATTTCGCATTAAATCATATATTTTATCTTTATAACTTATAAAAGATTCATATTTTATCTTTATTGATACTTTATCTTTTATTGCATTATTTTCTATTATATTTAATAAATTTTTTAGTTTATTTGGCTTATCTAGTAATTTATCTGTAAATTCTAATATATATTCCTTAGTAAAATTTTGTCTTAGTACATCTTTTAGAACTTTATTTGCTACTAAGTAATATTCTATTAAAAGCTTATCCTCATTAATTAATCCTACATTAAATGCTTTATTTATAGCAAATTCACTATATACTAAAGGAAATTTTATATTAAATTTCAAATTCACTCTATATACATTTAATTTGTTAGGATAGTTTGTTAATTTTATAAAAAATTCATTTGAGTCAAATTTATCTAATAATTTTTCTTTTTGCTTTTTATATTCTTTTGTAATTTTATATAATTCTTCTTTAAATTCTTCGTCATCTTTCTCTAGAACTCTTTTTCTTAGCCTATATATTTTTTCTATTGTTTGTTCCATGTTCTTAGTTCTTGATATATTATCAAAATATAATACATAGTAGAAAAACACGCACATTTGATCTATTATTTCTCTATCTTCTATATTATCTATGCAAAGTTCTTCTGCTAAATCTCTTAAATTATCTAAAATCTTTTTTCTTAATGTTCTGTTTGTGTCATAATCATAAAAATTATAGTATCTTATTTCTATATATTTTTTTATATAAACATCACTATATTTTTTTACAAATTTATTTCCAAACACTAATTTTAAATAACTAATTATTTCTTTTTTAGTTAATTCAATATATTTGTTAGCTAAGTTTATTGTCATATATATTCTCCTTATTTTACTTTAGTTCTCCGTAACTTTTATTATAGAATTGTTATTACCATTGGGATATGTATAATTTTTGTTTACATCTACTTTATAAAATCTTATATCAACACTTGATATTGCTTCTATGTTTATAGTAAAAGCACTTACATAAGTTGTTCCACCTATTTCAGTTGTTCTTATATCTTTTGCTTCTTTGTAAACTTCACTTGTCATATCCAATAAAACTTCTTTTGGATTAAATTCTATTGTTACTTCCCCTGAATAACATCTATTTTTATTTTCTTCTGACAAACTCAAATATGTATCTACATCTATTCTATCCCCAATATTATAGTTTCCAAAGGATTCCCTTACTGTATAATAACTTAATGTGTTTGTAATGCTTAATTCCAAATATGGACTATTTTCTTCATCAGTAATTTCATAAGATATATTTTCTTGTCCTACAACTAATATAAATTTCCCTTTTAATGTTTTTTTGTATTCTCCCGTTGATTCTACTTCTATATCTACTTCAACTTTATCTCCGTTTCTTAACTGTGTATTTGGAGTAATTGTTAAAGTAAATATATCTGTATTATTTGATGCATATATTATTCCTTCTGTCTTACTTAAATTACATATTGCATTATCGCTACAACTATAACTTATACTATATGGAATATCATAAGTTGCTACTTCAATATTATTTTTTCTACTGTTCATATTAATAGTAATTGTATAATCATCTACCCCTGACCAATTATCTACTTGAAGCGTAGTTCCATTTTCTGATAATTTGTCACTTTCGAAATAAAACTCACTACTTCTTTGAAAAAAATTATTCATACTATTTGTTATATATCTACCAAAAATTACAACTAAAGATATCAAAGCTATTAATATAACCAATATTATTAATAGTTGTTTTCTTTTATATTTACTTATTGTGTTTGCCTTCTTTCGCATTTCTCATCCTTTCTTTATTATGTCATTTGCTTTGAATCTACTGTTATCTCTAGCATCTCTATTATATCCTGATACTCTTCTGTGTTATAATTTTCGGGAAAATGTACTACTAAAGTATACTGATTTGTTTTTGGTTCTTTATAATACAATTCCTCCTCTTTTGTTGTCATTGTTCTAAAATATGTACCATCTTCATCCTGAGTAATTTCATTTGTTTCTATTATATTTTTTGCTCCATCTTCACCATAATTTTGATTCATATATAATTCATAGCTTAGTGGTAAATTAGTTGTTGTTCTTAATGTTAGATTATAAGTTAAATCTACTTCTGCCACTTCATTTTCATCTTGATTTCCAATAGAAAAAGTATATATATAAGCATCATTTCTTGGAAATATTTTTGCTAAATTTAATGTCATATCTTTAAAATCTTCTTTTAACAAATAAAATGCAATATCTACATTTGCATTAGATACCCCTTCACTTTCATACTTAGACCAAATTAGCGTAAAAATTCTAAGTACAATAATCAAGCATAAAATAAGTATTACTAATTTAGCATACAGTCTTTTTTTCTTTTTACTCATCTTTTTCCTCCGTATTAGTTGTAATCTTAAGAGCAACTCCCAAAAGGATAATTAGAGTTGTTATAAGTATTAATACTTGTGGAGATAAAATCGCTTTTCTTAAAGTCCCCAGCTTTGGAATAATATATATAACCTTTCCTAAAATTTGTGAGCTTTCTATTGGTTTATCTTCTGAATTATTAGCATCTCCTTTAGTTAAAATTTTTCCATTTTCATCTATTCCTATAAGTCTATGTGTTATAAAATTGTCATCTTCCTTATAAACGATAATATCATTTTCTTTTACATCATTAGTTAACTCTACAATAACAGCATCTCCTATTTGTATAGTATCTGCCATACTTCCTGTTGCAACCTCAAAAAACGTATAACCAAAGATATTTGCATAGCTATTTTTCAAAACTTTTATTTGAACTAAATAATATATGCCTATTACTATTAATAAAGTCACTATTATTAATAATATATTTAAAAATATCCCTGATATCTTATTAATTATATTTTTCACTTTAGTTTTGTTCTTCATAAGCTACTATCTCTTCTCCTAAGTATTGACTAACATGTACTATTATTGGAATATCTAACTTATAATTTTCTTCTTGAGAGCCTATTTCTATATCTTCTTCGTTTGTTTCTTCATTATCTTTCCATTCAATTTCAACTTCTATATTATTTGTAATTCCTCTTTTTATTTCATCTAAAGTTATAATTCCTGTAAAAGTATTTTCGTCCGTTCTAATTAATACTGCACCTTTATTTGTCTCTTTAATAGACTTTATACTTATGTTCTTATTAGTTAAGTTTTCCTGGTTTAAACTTATATCATACTTAACAGATACATCTGTATTAGTTGGATCAATCAAAATATCAAATGTTCCTGATAATCCTGGTGCTAAATTACCTGGTTTTACATGTTCATTGTTTTGAACTTCTATTTCATTTACTCTAAATTCTCTGTTTGTTCCATTTGATATATCTGTGTTATTTACTTTAATTTGCCATACACCATTTACAATATTTACATTTCCAGAAACTTCACTTTGAAAGACAGCATATATTTGTATAATACAATATATTAAAATAAGTATTATACAAATATATAACAAGTATATTTTTTTAAATTTTTTATGCTTCTTTTCCTGCATCATTTTCTACCTTTTTGCTCTTTTTTGTACTCTCTTCTTTTGAGTCTTTTATATCACCAATAACTACCATTATTTGATGGAAAAACATAAGAAGAGCTGGTAATACTATTATGAATAAAAATCCCCACTTAGATTCTAATACCTCAAGCACTGTTCCTGCTACTGGTATTGCTGATGCTGAATTTTCTCCACCTAATACATATTCACTAGAGACCTTATGGTCTCCTTCAAATGTATATGTAGATTCTGTTTCTGTTACTTTTTCTAAGTCCTGAACTTCTCCTAATCTTACTTCTATTTGTCTATTATAAGTATCATAGAAAAAAGCTTTGTCTCCTGTAAATACAGGCACGCTTTTATCTAAAATTAATAGATCTCCTTTATTATAATCTGGTATCATTTCATTATCTGTTACTATTACTAATGAATAATTTCCAAATTCTGTTACTTTGAATTGATTATAAGATAACAAGCATATCGTTACAAATACTGCAACTACTACGTAAACTATAAATATAGTATTTAAAATTGTTTTTTTCATATTTTTCCCTTCCCCCTAATAGTTTTTACACAGACAATATATCATAACAAATTTTCTTTTTCAACATTTTTTACATTTTTATGCCATTTTTCATTTACTTTTATTTTTTTTAATGTTATAATTTTTTATAGTTTTAATTGGAGGTTACAAATGATTAGCATTTCAAATGAAAAAAGCATGATGAAATTATTAGAAATTGAAAAAAAATCGTTGAACTCAATGTTAGATATTCAGAAAAATTTAAATAAACAAATTCTAAGTTTCCTTAAAAATTTCTTAGGCGATGTAAAAATAGATTTGAATTTTGACTCTGAAAATACAGTTTTTAAATATATTAAAGAAACTACTGATATTTTAAGCAAATCTAATTCTAACATTGATAAACTTGAATCTCTTTCGAAAAAACTAGATAATCTAATTTCAGGTATTGACGATAATTATTTCAAAGAAAAAATTGAATTATACAATAATAAATTTGAAAGTGAAATTGACACAATATATGAATACACAAATTTGATTGAAGAATTTATTCATAAAATATCGTTACTCGACTTATCACAAATATTAGCTGAAATAAATAAAGTAACTGATACTAACACTGATACAAACAATAAAGAATCTGATTTAGAAATAAATTCTGAAATTTTAAATTCTTCTTTTGTTGAAAACACATTAGTAATTTCAGAAATGAAAGGGAAAGTAATTTTACCTTATAAAATAAGTGAAGTAAATGATATCTTATTTAATGACAATGACAAATATTCTTCAATTGAAGATGTAATAGAAAAAGTATATACAAAACCAATTAAAGAATATAGATTCTCTGCAGTAGCAAGATTTAGAGAAGCTTATAAATTAGTTACAGGAAAAGAACACAAATCAAAAATTAAAGCTTTTTCTTTAGCTTCTGAATTATTTACAAACTACAACCTACACCCAGCTATCATCACAGCCTGTAAATCATTAGATGAATTAGATATTTACTTAGCTTGTTTAGAGGATAACTCATTAGATGATTTTCCATTTTTTGATGTTAAATATGAAGTTGCTCCAAAAATCCAAAAGCAAGAACTTCAAAAACAAGAAATTCCTTTTTAATATAATAATATAATAAATTTCTAATAAGAAGCATTACTGCTTCTTATTTTTTTCATTTTTCTATTTTTTCATTTTTTGTTCTAATTCTATTTCTTTTCACATATAATATATAAATATTTTTCAAGGAGAGATTTATATGTATAATAATTACCCTATTGTTCCTTATGTAGGATTTAAAGATGAAAATGTTAGAACCCCTATTACTTTTATTGCACAACATCAAAATGTTCAACCTGGTATGGAATATGAGATGAAACCTGCTCCTATTTTTGAAAATCCAAATTATGTACCATCTGGCAAATTAAAAGATAAAGTTGTAATTATTTCTGGTGGTGATAGTGGAATTGGAAGAGCTGTAAGTGTTCTTTTTGCAAAAGAAGGTGCTGATATTGTTATTAGTTATCTAAACGAACACGAGGATGCAAATTATACAAAAAAAGTAATCGAAGAATGTGGAAGAAAATGTCTTCTAATTCCTGGAGACCTTCGAGACGAAAACTTATCTTCTTATATAGTAGATGCTACTTTAAAAACTTTTGGTAAAATCGATGTTTTAATAAATAATTGTGGTGTTCAATTTCCTCAAAATAGTATTTTAGATATTTCTTCTGAGCAATTAAGAGATACTTTTGAAACTAATATTTTTACATTTTTCTATTTAACAAAAGCTGTACTTCCTCATCTTAAAGCCAATAGCAGTATTATAAATACAACTTCTATTACTGCATTTGTAGGTAAGAAAAACCTTATTGATTATTCTTCAACTAAAGGAGCTATAACTGTTTTTACAAAATCGCTTGCACTTTCTTTAGCAGATCAAGCAATTCGTGTTAATGCAGTTGCACCAGGACCTATTTGGACTCCTCTTATTCCTTCTTCTTTTAATAAGCAAGAAGTAGAAATCTTTGGAACAGAAACTCCATTAAAAAGAGCTGGTCAACCATTTGAACTTGCTCCTGCTTACTTGTATCTTGCAAGTGATGATTCAAGATATGTAACAGGACAAATTATTCACGTAAATGGTGGCAGTATAGTGTAAATTTTTTTGCAACAGAGTCAAAAAAACAACCAAAAAGTAAAAATAGCCATATGTCTCCATATGACTATTTTAATTTATCTATATTTAGCACTTGCAACAACATTTATCTTTTTTATCTTTCTTTTTATTGCAAAGCATTAATATTACAGTTAATAACAAAAGTAGACCAAGCACAATTGCTAAAACTATTATAGCAGGTAAAGAAATTAATATAACTAAAGCTAAAGCGGCACCTATTAGTAATCCTATTGTGAAAGTAAATGCTGTTAGTAATATAACTGCTACAATACCTAAACAACTTTTATTTTCTTGGCATTTTCTCTCTTTATTTTCAAAGCAATAAATTGTTTCTTTTGGCTCCATTGTATAAACCTCCAATATAGTATTTTCTACTATATTGTATTATATGTCGATTTTTGTAAATTGGTTACTTTCTTTATCCTATGCCTTTTTCTCTATTTTTGTTATTATTTTCTTTGCCTTTTCTCTTTCTAAAGTCACAACATGTCCACAACCTTGGCATTTTAATTTAAAATCTACACCTACTCTTGTAATCTCCCAAAGTTTACTTCCACATGGGTGCTGTTTTTTAGTTCTTACTATATCTCCTACTTGGTATTCCATAATTATTTCATTCCCTTCAAATTATGGAAATTAGTTTTCCATAGCTTTTTTGAATCTCTCTACTATTCTATCTTTTCCTAAGATTTTCATTATCTCATACATGTCCGGTGTATTTGTTCTTGATGTTAATGCAACTCTCAATACTGTACTTACATCACCAACATGTGCTGTGTATTTACCAGGATTAGCTTTAAATTCTTTAACCTCTTTTGCATAACCAAGTTCTCCTGATAATTCTTTTATCTTATCAAACCAAGTTTGTTTATCATCTTCATCACTATAATATTTTTCAGTATAAAGTGTTAGTATTTTGTCTATTTCTTCCTTATTATTTATTACTTGATATGGATAATCTTGGTTTTTACTATAGAACAATTCATCATACATATATCCAATATTTTCTTTTACATCTGACCATTTAGATATATCTTTTCTAGGTTTTTTGTTTCCTCTTTCTATACCAAATACTTTTAATGAATATTCTTTATCTTCTAATAATTTTTCTAATTCTTCATCATGTCTTTTTGCCCATTTTAAAGATTGTTCATATACTTTTTCTGCTGTAAATTTAGATATAACTGTTTTTCCTACATCTAATAATTTTACCATATCAAAAAGTGCTCCACTTACACTCATTTTATTTAGTTGTAATTCAAATTCTGATATATCTTTATCAGGATTTGCTCTTCTCCAGTTCTCAAATGTAGAATTTGCTATATTTAATAAATACTCTTTAACAGCTTCTTCTGGTATTCCTTCTTCTTCATAATAACTTACTGCTGCTTCAGGATCTTTTCTTTTACTTAATTTTCTCTTGTTTCCATTATCATTTTTCATTATTGGTGCTATATGTGCATATTTTGGTGGTCTAAATCCTAATTCATGGAATAATTGTAAATGTAATGGTACTGAAGATAGCCATTCATCTCCACGTATTACATGTGTTGTTCCCATTAAGTGGTCATCTACTGCATGTGCAAAGTGATATGTAGGAAGTCCATCTGCTTTTATTATTACTATATCTTGGTCATTTTCTGGAAATTCTACATTTCCTTTGATTACATCTTTATGTTTTATCTTTCTATCTTCTCTTCCTGGTGATTTAAATCTTACTATATAGCTTTCTCCATTTTTTATTTTTTCTACCATTTCTTCAACAGTAAGATGTCTACATTTTGCCCATACTCCATAATATCCTGGTCTTATTTTAGCTGCTTCTTGTTTTTGTCTTATTTCCTCTACTTCTTCTGGAGTGCAAAAACATGGATATGCTTTACCTTGCTCTATTAAATATTTTGCATAAGCTTGATAAATTTCTTTTCTTTTTGATTGTTTGTATGGTCCATAATTTCCTTTTTCATCTGTTTCAGAAATCATCCCTTCATCTGGATCTAAACCAAAATCTTTTAATGAATTTACTATATCTGTAATACCATTTTCTACTTCTCTTTTTTGGTCTGTATCTTCTATTCTTAAGAAAAATACTCCGCCTGTTTGATTTGCTACTTTTTTAGCTATTAAGCTTTGATATAAACCTCCAATATGAACGAATCCTGTTGGACTTGGTGCAAATCTTGTAACTATTGCTCCTTCTTTTAAATTTCTTCTTGGATATTTTTCTTCATAATATGATATGTCCTTGCTATCCGGAAATATTAAGTTTGCTAAATCTTTATAATCCATTTTATTCTCTCCTTATTCTCCTTAATTTTAACAATTGCAATTATAACATATATTTAATAAAAAATCAAAAATTAACTCAAACAAAACTAGTTCTTTTTTCTCTATAAAAAATGGGAGGTGACACGCACCTCCCCATCGCTATCCAATCTCGTCAATCCAATGGTTTATGTATTCAGTGGCTTCATCACAAGCTACAAGCACACTGTCTTCTGCTATTGGAATACTAACATCCTGCAAATACTGATTATCACTATTCTCGACTCTTTCAATACTGCTTTGAAGTTGCTCTTTAAGCGCTTCCTGCAATCCTATCGCGGAGAAGTCACTTCTTACGCTCAAAAATTGTATTATTCTTACTTCGCCCTTAAGCTGTTGCAGTTCATCTCTTGCTTCCTTTTGCTCCTGCTGTCTAGCTTCTTCTCGTTCTTGAGTAACCTCTGCGTTGTGCATATTGTAGATGACACCTGCACCTACAGCAATTGCTACAAACAGAACCAGCATCCCCAAACCAATCTTCTTAGTGATTTTTTTCATCTTTCCTCCAATTCTGGATAGCTCATACGCAGACAGTAATTCTGCCATAATATTATTATACCATATTATGTTAAACTTGTCTATTTACTCCTCTTATCTTTCTTTAGTTCTATTCATCAATTTTAATGTTAAATCCATATCTTTTACTATTATATTTTTCTTTCAATCTAAAAACATTTTCCAAATCTATATCATATGTATTTGCAACCATAGCTGTATAATATAAAACATCTGATAATTCCTCTTCTATTGTCCCTTTAATACTATCATCAGTCATCCTTTTATTTTTTCTTATTACCTCTGCTAACTCTCCTACTTCTTCTACTAATTTCAAAAAGTATCTTTGTGTATTTTTTAAATCTTCAGGATTGCTTATAGTATATTTTTCTTTCAAATATTCTTGTAATCTTTTTAATGTTAGTTCCATAAATATCACCTCTAAGGCAATTATATCATTTAATTTTAATTATTTCATATTAAATCACAATCTTTTTACCATTCAATTCTTAATTAAAAAATTTAAATTCTAATTACTTAATAACAAAATAATAGTACCAAGTTTTAAAAGCCTTGGTACTACTGCATTTTATTAAACTTCCATTATAATCGGAATGATCATAGGGTTTCTCTTAGTTTTAGCAAATACATAATCTTTTAAGTTGTCTCTTACTGATGATTTTATAGTTGACCAATCACGAACTCCGTTTTCTTCGCACTTTTTAATTTCTTTTCTCACAACTGCCTTTACTTCATCCATCAAGTTCTCTGATTCTCTTACATAAACGAATCCTCTAGAAATTACATCTGGTCCTGCTACTACTTCTCCTGTTGAAGAATCCATTGTTAATACAATTATTATTAAACCATCTTGTGATA
>CALXXB010000009.1 GCA_944392525.1 uncultured Clostridia bacterium
ATTGGTTATAGATTAATAGATACAGCAAGAATGTATGGTAATGAAAAAATCTTAGGAAGAGCAATTAAAAGATGTAAAACGCCAAGAGAGGAACTTTTTATAACATCAAAAGTATACACTCCAGATAGGGGATATGAAAGAACAAAATTTGCAATTGAAGATTCTTTAAAAAACTTACAACTTGATTATATAGATTTAATGCTTATTCATGAGCCATATGATGAAGGAACAGAAATGTATAAAGCTTTAGAAGAAGCTTTGCAAGAAGGCAAAGTAAAATCAATTGGTATTTCTAATTATAATAAAAGTGAGTATTTAGATTTATTAGAACACTGCAATGTAGTTCCTGCTGTAAATCAAGTTGAAGCACATGTATTTTATACAAGGAAAGAACTTCAAAAAGTATTAGAAGAATATGGAACTGTTATGGAAGCATGGAGCCCACTAGCTGCTGGAAAAAATAATATTTTTACTAATAAAGTTTTAATAGAAATAGGAGAAAAGTATAAAAAGTCAGCTGCTCAAATTGCTTTAAAATATCTGTTATCTAGAAATATGATAATAATTCCTAAATCAGCAAATTTAGATAGGTTAAAACAAAATGTAGATTTATTTGATTTTGAATTAAATAAAGAAGATATAGAAAAAATAGAAACATTAGAAAATGGAATATCTTTATTTGGTTGGTATGATTAAAATAGATGCTAGTTTATTTGGCTAGCACCTATTTTTTATAATTAAATTTTATATAGTTTTATCATTTTTTATATTCGTTTGCTTAAAATTATGAAAAATGTTAAAAATAAGAATAAGAAGAATAGTTTTGATAAAGGAGGAGATGATTTGATATTAGAGATAATACTTATAGTAGTAGGATTTATCTTGTTAATAAAAGGAGCTGATTTATTAGTAAGAGCTGCTGCAAGTATTGCAAAGAGATTTAATTTATCAGAGATGTTAATTGGATTAACAATAGTAGCAATAGGAACTTCACTTCCAGAAATTTTTATAACAGTTACATCTTCAGCTGATGGTCATTCTGATTTAATAATTGGAAATGCAATAGGAAGTTGTGTATGTAATTTTTTATTAGTAATAGGACTAACAAGTTTAATAAGACCGGTAAAATTAGAGAAAAGAATTGTAAATGTTCATCTTCCAATTAGTCTTGCTGCTATGGTGCTAATTTTGTTTTTAGGGAATACAGAAAAATTAGGAGAAGATGGAATAATTAGTAAATGGCAAGGAGTTGTGCTTCTTTTATGTACAGGAGTATATATTTTATATACAATATATGAAGAAAAGAAAATAAAAGATAAAGAACTAGATGATGAAATCATAAAAGAGGTAGAAGAAGTTGAAATAAAATCAAAATCTGTAGGTACTATTATAATTTATACTATATTAGGTCTATTGGGACTTAAATTTGGAGCAGATTTTGTTGTTGATAACGCTGTTTTAATTGCACAAAATTTAGGTTGGTCAGAAAGTTTTATAGGAACAACAATAGTAGCGCTAGGTACAGCTCTTCCTGAAATTGTAACTGGAATAATATCAGCAAGAAGAGGTGAAACTGATTTGTTATTAGGAAATATAACAGGTTCTAATATCATAAATTTATGCTTATTAATAGGGTTAGGAGCTTCAATTAGTCCTTTAATGTTTGATGCAGAATTTAACAGAAGTTTACTAATTTTAATTGCTGTAACAATAGTATTACAATTAATAGGAATTTTTAGTAAAAAAAGTAAAGTAAATAGATTAACTGGTGCTATTTTAATAGTTGGATATGTACTATATATATGGAGCATGGTATAATAATAAAGGAAAAGAAGGTGTAAAATATGCTTTTAAGACAAATGAAATATTTTATATCCGTAGTAAAAAATAATAATTCACAAATGTAACAGAAGAATGCTATATTTTATAATTTGGTATATCACATTTCAGGAAAAATAATAAAACCATTTTGCACAAATGAAGGCTCAGGAATGGGAAGTAGTGAAGACGATTTAAAAAGAATTTGTAAAGGTGGAAGATTAGAAAAGGGGCTTGCAATAAGAGGAAGTACAGTAAATAGTGCTAAGGAAAAAGTCGAAAATTGGATTTAATTGTAGATAATTTAATAAAAGAAATAAGTTTGTAATACTAAAGAAATATTGGTGTTACAGACTTTTTTTCAAAATTGATATATAATACAAATATAATAAAGGTTAAAATGTGAATTTTAAGTGAAAAATATTTAAATCTCTTGACTTGGAGCTAACTCCACATGATATAAATATAAAGGAAGTAATAGTAGCAAAAGGAGGGAATGGTAACTAGATGAAAGTTTTATATTTTGATTGCTCAAGTGGTATTAGTGGAAATATGACACTAGGAGCATTAACTGAAATAATAGGTGATGAAAATTACTTAATAAATGAATTAAAAAAATTAAATGTAGATGGATATGAGATAGAGATATCAAAGAAAGTAAAAAATGGAATTACAGGAACATATGTAGACGTAATTTTAGAGCATGAACATGATCATCATCATGACCACGAACACGAACATGAGCATCACCATCATCACGAACATAGAAATTTAAATGATGTAAATAAAATAATTGATGAAAGCTCTTTAGATGACAATGTAAAAGATTTAGCTAAGAAAATATTTATAAGAGTAGCTAAAGCAGAAAGTAAAGTGCATAATAAGCCATTAGAAGAAGTACATTTTCATGAAGTAGGTGCAATAGATTCTATTGTAGATATTGTGGGTACAGCAATATTAATTAATAAAATAAATCCAGATAAAGTAATATCAAGCATTGTGAATGATGGATATGGTTTTATAGAATGTGCACATGGAAAAATGGCAGTGCCAGTACCAGCAACCAGTGAGATATTTACAGATGCTGGAGTGAAGTTTAGACAAATAGATATAGATACGGAATTAGTAACTCCAACAGGAGCAGCGATAATAGCTGAAATATCAGATGAATTTAAAGTTATGCCAGCAATGACCGTAGAAAAGATAGGATGGGGTGCAGGATATAAAGATATAGAAATACCAAATGTTTTAAAAGTTTATCTAGGAGAAATGGAAGAAAAAGATGATGGTATTTATGTTATGGAGACAAACATTGATGATTGCACAGGAGAAGTTTTAGGTTATACTTCAGAAATTTTATTTAATTCAGGAGCTTTAGATGTATTTTTTACACCAATATTTATGAAGAAAAATAGACCAGCCTATAGGTTAACAGTTGCTTGTAAAAAAGAAGATATGGAAAAATTACAAAAAATAATTTTTAAAGAAACAACAACTATAGGAATAAGATATCGTTTTGAAGAAAGAAAAGTGCTAGAAAGAAAAGAAACTGAAATAGATACAAAATACGGAAAATTAAAAGTAAAAAAGGTAATAAATGATGGAGAAGAATACGTATATCCTGAATTTGAAAGTATGAAAGAATTAGCAAAGAAAAACAATATACCTTTAAAAGAATTATATAAACTAAAAGAGTTAAAATAGAAAATATTTAATTAAATATCATAAATTAATGTAACTTATTATAGGGTTAATTGTATATTAATTATAGTATTAAAATAAGTTTTTATTTTGAGACAATAAAAAATATATACAAGGAGAAGGGTATGAGTAAAAGAGGAAAACGCAAAACAAAAAGGAAAAGTTATCAAAAAAGAAATAGAACAGTAGTATTTCTTTTGGTAATAGCAGCAATATTGACATATATAATAATTCAAAAAAGAGAAGATGAATCTTATGCAAGTATGACGTCGGCATCTATAGGAGATATAATAGATTTAATTGAGAGTGGACAAGCAGATGTTAGTAGGTATATAGTTTATGGAACACATTTAAATATAGAAGGAAGCATAGAAATTACTAATCCTGAAATAGATGATGTACAAGTAGTTGCAAAGAAATCATCTGGAGAAGAAATCACGGTAGATACTACATATGAATATGAAAGTAGGGAACTTTCGTTTTCTACATTGGATAAGATAAATACAGGATTAGATTTAGAAAGTTTAGATGTGGATAATTATTATATATTGTTAAAAGTCACAAGTTCTAATGGACAAGAAAATTACTATTCTTTATCAAATGATACGGAATATACTGATCCAATAGAGTATTATACTTTAACAAGGAATAATTCAAATAATAGAATTGATATAAGATTTCTTACACAAAATACTGTATCAGCTATGGCTTTAAGTGTATCAAAAGTTTCAAAACTTCCTGATAATGTTTATGATGTGGTAATAGATCCAGGACACGGTGGAAATGATACAGGAGCAATCTCTGGAAGGTATCAAGAAGATGAGATTGTTCTTGAAAATGGTTTAGAATTAAAGAAAAAGTTAGAACATTTGGGCTTAAAAGTACTAATTACTAGAGATGGTACGGAGACAGATGAATATGATACATATAACATATATGATGAAGATGGAAGAGTAACAATGGCAAATGAATCAGGAGCAAAAATACTTATTTCACTACATATGAACAGCAATGAGTCTGATTTTGTTGATGGTGGAGTAGAAGTTTATGCGGCACCTAATATGGATTTAAGTTTAGCTAAATTATTTGCAGATAATATTGTAGAAGAGGCAAATACTTCATATTCTGAAATGCAAACTGATAAAGAAGAAGATGGGGTATATGTTCGTACAATAGAAATACAAAATCGTAATTCTAGTACTTTTAGAGGATATAAAGGAATATATGATTCTATACCATATTTATTTATAATAAGAGAAATTGGAGGAATATCAACAGGAGCATATGTAAATGGTTCTAATGCAAGCTATGGTGAAAATATATATCGTAATTCAAATGTAGGAGTAGAAGGATATTTAATAGAACTTGGATATATGAATGTAAATAGCGATTTAAGAAATGTTTTAAATAATGGTGATTCATATATGCAAGCAATAACAGATAGTATAAACTCTTATTATAAAATTAAATAGAAACTATTTTAAAGTGCCAACCGAAGTGAATCGATTGGCACTAAGGACCATCCCCTTTTATTTTCATACAGGAGTTGCTTAAAACTTAGGTTTTGAGCAGCTCCATTTTTAAATAAATTAAATTTAAGTGCTAATTTTATGGAAAATAATTGCAATTTGTGATAAAATACTCTTTGATAAGCAAGAAAATTAGAATTATTTTATAAAAAAGTAAAGGATGTTGTATTTTAATGAATAAAAAAATATATAAAGAACCTATAAAGGCAGAGACAGAAACAACTATAAATGTAATATATGATATGGAAAAATTATGCGTATATACAAATAAAGTTAATTTACAAAAACAATTAAATAAATTATTAGGAGAGCCAACAAAGGAATATAAAATAAAAAGGTCTATAACAGGAAGCATGTGGGAAATACCTTTTTCTGATAAAACCAAAATATCAAGAATGATTTTAAAAGCTAATATTTTTGAATTATAAGGAAAGAAAAGTTACTTAAAAATTATTTTTAAGTGACTTTATTTTTTTCCTTATGTGAAAGTTATGTGAAATATATAAGTGCAGTATTGACATTACAGTTAAAAGATATTAAATTATTGTTAGTTCGAAAAAGAACAAAAGGAGGAAACATGACTTTTTTAGAAGATACACAAGTTTTAAAAAAGATAATAGATAACTTGTTTTCTAAAGTTTCAAAGAAGACAGATTTAACTATAAATGAAATAAGAGTGTTACTATTTTTATATCAAAATAAAGATTTAGATATTGCATCAAGTATAGTAGAAAATCTTATGATATCAAAATCATATGTATCATCTTCAGTTGAAGCATTAAATAATAAGAATTATATTAATAAAATACAAGATAGTAAAGATAGGAAGAAATTTCATAAAAATTACTAGGCGTGGAAACCCATTTCCTTTAGGAGATGGGAGGAACGCCACTTTTACCCTTGATTTTCAATATATCTTTGTATTGTTGCTTCTGATACCTCACCTATACTACAAGCAAAATATCCGTCAGGCCAAAAGATTTTTTTCCCAATAACATTTAGATAAAAATTATAATATTTTTGCCATAAAAAATATGTAGTTTGTTGTTTGATTATCTTAATAATATCACAAATTCTATCAGTAATATTATATTCTAGTAATATATGTATATGATCTTTATCAGTTTCCATAGTTATAATCTTATATCCATAAATGTTAGAAATAATATTAATTTGTGTTTTTACATCATTAGCTATATTTCCTTTAAGAATTTGTTTGCGGTATTTTGTAACTAATACAATATGTACTTTTTGGCTATATTTTCGCCTGTTATGATGGTTATATATATTATTCAAAAAAATCACTCCTTATAGTTTGACATTTACTAATAATTAACATATAATGTACAAAACATTTGTTTTAAGAATGGAGGGAATTATAATGCAAAAAATGTCAGTTACAGCTAAAGTTAAAGTATTTGTTACAGATAAAGATAAAGCTTTACTAGAAAAGACAATGTATGCTTACCGTATAGCTTGTAATTGGGTTGCAAAATATATATTTAGAACACATAACTTAGAAATAAATTCCCTAAATAAGATATTATATTTAACTTTAAGAAGCAAATATAACTTAAAATCACAAATGGCACAATCAGTAATAAAAACAGTAATAGCAAGATACAAAAGTATATTAGAAACACAAGGAGAATGGATAAAACCAGAATTTAGAAAACCACAATATGATTTAGTATGGAATAGAGATTATGATTTAAGAGAGGATTATTTTTCTGTAAATACATTAGAAGGACGTGTAAAATTACCTTATGTATCTAAAGGAATGACAAAATACTTTAATAAAGAAGAATACAAGTTTGGAACAGCTAAACTTGTTAATAAGCAAGGAAAATATTTTTTACACATATCAGTAAATTTTTTAGTAGAAGAAAGTAAATTAAGTAATATACGCAATGTAGTAGGAATAGACAGAGGAATAAACTTTGTAGTCGCAACTTATGATAGTAATAATAAATCTGGTTTTGTAAGTGGGAAGAAAATAAAACAAAAGAGAGCAAAATATTCTAAAACGAGAAAGAAATTACAAAAAAGAGGGACAGCATCAGCAAGAAGGAGATTAAAAGCTATTGGAAATAAAGAAAACCGTTGGATGCAGGATGTAAATCATTGTGTATCAAAGGCACTTGTAGAAAATAGCCCAAAACATACATTATTCGTATTAGAAGATTTAACAGGTATAAGAAAAGCCACAGAACAAGTAAGATTAAGGTATCGCTATGTTTCCGTATCTTGGTCTTTTTATGACTTAGAACAGAAGCTTGTTTATAAAGCAAAGAAAAATCAATGCACAGTAATAAAAGTAGACCCAAGATATACAAGTCAGTGTTGCCCAAAATGTGGACATACTGAAAGAGCTAATCGAAACAAAAAATTACACTTATTTACCTGTAAAGAATGTGGATATAAATCAAATGATGATAGAATAGGAGCAATGAATCTGTATAATATGGGAATAAGCTATCTAAAAGAAGCAGTAGTACCTAATACAGTTGTAGCATAGCATGTCTATGTTACAAAGGGCGTATGTCAACCGTCCTGCGATGTAACGTCACTTTAGAGAAATCTATTGAAAAAAGGTAGGAGATTAAAATCTTAATCGCTTGCACTACTGGACAGTTACAAGCCCATTACCTTTAGGTGATGGGTAGTTGACTTGAAACTTACAAGTAAATCAGATGAAGTAATAGAAGTATTAAAAAACGAGCAAAATAAATTGAGGAATAATTTATTTAAAGATATTAGTGAAGATGAAAAAAAGCAATTTATAGGAACATTTAATAAAGTTTTGAATAATGCGAAAGTATTAAAGAATAAAGAAAATGAAAATAATAATATAGAAAATTAAATGGAGGAATAAAGTGTTTGGAAATATAGTTACAAATTCTAAATTACTTGAAGATGAAGATAAAAAATATTATGGAGAATGTTATTGTGGATTGTGCAAGGAATTACAAAATAAATATAAAAATATAAGTAGACTTACTTTAAACTATGATATGACATTTCTTATAATATTATTAAATGAAGTATACAAAGAAAAAAACACTAAATTAGAATGTAGATGTGTTATGCATCCTGTAAAAAAACATAGCTATATAAAAGGTAGATTTACTGATTATGTAGCTGATATGAATATTTTATTATCTTATTATAATATGATTGATGATTGGAAAGATGATAAGAATATTATATCTGCTTCTTATGCCAAATTGATAAAAAATAGTTTTAAAAAAGTATGTGAAAAATATCCAAAAAAATCTGAGATTATAAAAAGTAGCTTAGAAGAGTTAAATAAGATAGAAGGGGAAAATATACTAAATCCAGATTTACCTGCAAGTTGTTGTGGAAAATTCTTAGGAGAGGTATTTACACCAAATCAAGATGAGTATTCTGAAAGGCTAAGAGATTTTGGAGATTCTTTAGGAAGATTCATATATATTTTAGATGCTTGTACAGATTTAAAAAAAGATATAAAACATAAAAAATACAATCCTCTAGTCGCAAGTTCAAAATCAGAATTTGATGATATGCTAAATTTACTTTTATCAGATTGTATAGATAAATATAAAAAGTTAAATATTTCAAATAAAATAATTGAAAATATTTTATATTCAGGTATATGGACTAAATATGAGATTTACAAAAAGAAGGGAGAAAAATAAATGATACAAGATCCATACAAAGTACTAGGATTGTCATATGGAGCAACAGACGAAGAAGTTACAAAAGCATATAGAAAATTAGTAAAAAAATATCATCCAGATTTACATCCAGGTGATAAAGAAGCAGCAAGAAAAATGAGTGAAATAAATGAAGCATATGACCAGATTAAGAGTGGAGCGGCAAATCAATATAATGGATACTCAAATAGTCAAAACAATTCATATAGTAATAATGAAAGCACAAATCTTTATCAAGTAGCAAACCATTTTATAAGGACTGGAATGTATAGAGAAGCATTGAGAGTACTTTCTGAAATACAAAATAGAACTGCTGAATGGTATTATTTAAGCAGTATTGCAAATTATTATACAAATAATAGAATAACAGCATTAAATCATGCAAAAATGGCTGTACAAATGGAACCAAATAATTTAGTATATCAAAAGTTATTACAGCAAATTCAAAGTAGTGGAAATGCATATAATGAACAAAGTAGAAATTATGGAAGACCGTTAGATATACCAAATATATGCTTCTGGTGGTGTATTGCAGATGCAATTTGTAATTGTTGTTGTAGACATGGATTTATATGTTAATGGAGGAATGCTTATATGAATAATTTTAAATACAAACTAGCTAATTTTTTCCAAGGAAGAAATGGTATAGATGAACTATATAAATTTTTATTCATATTATTTATTATATTTTGGCTTTTTAATATGATATTTAGAAATTCTTTTATATATTTACTATGGGTTCTAATTTGTGTAGTTATGATATATAGGATGTTTTCAAGAAATCTTTATAAAAGACAAAAGGAAAACAGAAAGTATATAGAAATAAGAGATAAAGTAAAAGGAAAAGTAAAGTTTCAAAAAAGAAAATGGAAAGATAGAAAAACACATATTTATAGAAAATGTCCTAATTGTAAAGCAGAAATTAGACTTCCAAAAAAGAAAGGAAAACATGTATGTACATGCCCTTGCTGTAAAAAAGATTTTAATGTAAAATGTTTATAGTAGGTGATTAAAATGAAAAAGTCGGTTTTGGTATTGGAAGGCGGAGCTATGAGAAGCTTGTTTACGTCAGGAGTATTAGATGTATTAATGGATAATAATATAGATATAGATTGCACTGTAGGTGTTTCAGCAGGTGCTTTAGTGGGCTCTAACTATGTATCTAATCAAAAAGGAAGAACTGCTAAAATTAATATTAATTATTGTAGTGATAATAAATATATAGGAGTAGGAGCAATAAAAAATAATAAAGGATTAGTTGGTTTTGACTATTTATTTGGTGGAGAAATAGCTAAAAACATCCCATTTGATGAGAAAGAATTTTTAAATTCTAATAAAAGATTTGTAACAGGTATAACAAATTGTATAACAGGTAAAACAGAATATTATGACAAAAATTCAGAAAATACATATAAATTGTTACAAGCATCTTCTAGTATGCCGTTAGTCTCAAAAGTTGTTGAGATAAATGGAAAGCCATATTTAGATGGAGCAATAGATTGTAATGTACCTATAGATTGGGCATTAGAACAAGGATATGAAAGAATAATTGTTGTACTTACAAGAAATAAGGATTATAGAAAAAAACCAGTATCAAGTAAAATGAAGAAAATGTATAATTTAGTATATAAGAAATATCCAAATCTATTAGAAACTATGTATAATAGACCAAATAAATATAACGAAACTTACAATAAAATAGAAAAATTAGAAAGTGAAAATAAAATATTTGTATTTAGACCAGAAAACAATGTTGATATTTCAAGGTTAGAAAGACATCAAGAAAAGTTAAAGAATTTATATGAAGAAGGAATAGAAGAAACTAAAAATAGATTAGATGATTTGAAAAAATATTTAGCCTGATTGATAATTATTATCATCTATGCTAATATTACAATATAAAAATAAATGTAATATAATAAGAAAATATTGATATAGATAAAAGAGATGTTTTTTATTACTTAGGAAAAATAGGAGATTGATTTATGTTACAGATAAAAAATGTATACAAACAATATAAGACAGGAAATTTAGTACAAAAAGCGTTAGACAATGTAAGCTTAAATTTAAGAGATAATGAATTCGTTGCAATCTTAGGACCAAGTGGCTCTGGGAAAACAACACTTTTAAATATCATTGGTGGATTAGATAGGTATGATAAAGGTGATTTAATAATAAACCGGAGTTTCTACTAAGAATTATAAAGATAGAGACTGGGATTCTTATCGTAATCATACAATTGGTTTTGTATTCCAAAGTTATAACTTAATACCACATCAAACTATTTTAGCAAATGTAGAACTTGCACTAACTATTTCTGGTGTGTCAAGAAAAAAACGTAGACAAAAAGCAATAAAAGCTCTTGAACAAGTAGGACTTGGAGAACACATACATAAAAAGCCAAATCAATTGTCAGGTGGGCAAATGCAAAGAGTAGCAATTGCAAGGGCATTAGTAAATGACCCGGATATTGTACTTGCAGATGAGCCAACTGGTGCTTTAGATAGTGACACTAGTATTCAAGTTATGGATCTACTGAAGGAAGTTGCAAAAGATAGATTAGTAGTGATGGTAACTCATAATCCAGAATTAGCACAAAAATATGCAACACGTATTGTAAATTTAAGAGATGGGGTAATACTTTCAGATACAGACCCTTATATAGTAGAAAACGAAGAATATAAAAAGCCCGTGCATAGAAATTTAGGAAAAACGTCAATGTCATTTTTAACTTCATTATCACTTAGTTTTAATAATTTAAAAACTAAAAAAGGAAGAACAATCTTAACATCATTTGCAGGGTCAATAGGAATTATTGGTATAGCATTAATTCTTTCACTATCAAATGGTGTAAATAATTATATTAACTCTGTGGAAGAAGATACTTTATCAGAATATCCTCTTCAAATACAAAGTTCAGGAATTGATATAAGTTCTTTGTTGGTTGGAACTGGTAATGATAATAATGAAGGACAAGAAAAACGGAGATATAAATGTTAGTGAACAATTAACAAATATGTTTTCTAAAATAGGTTCAAATGATTTAAAATCTTTAAAAGAGTACTTAGAAAGTGATGAATGTCCAGTATATGATTATGCTAAAGATATTGAATATACCTATGATGTTACACCTAAAATTTATAGTTCAGATACAGAAAATTTAAGACAAGTAAATCCTGATACAAGTTTTTCAAGTTTAGGAATAGGCTCTTCACAATCTAGTAATAGTATGATATCTAGTATGATGAGTACGAATGTATTCTTTCAAATGCCAGAAAATAAAGAATTATATGAAAGTCAATATGATGTAAAAGCAGGAAAATGGCCTAGCAATTATAATGAATGTGTCTTAGTGTTAACTTCAAGGGGAAATATCAGTGATTTCCTACTTTATACATTAGGTTTAAGAGATTATAGTGAACTTGATAATTTAATAACTGAATTTGCTAATGGAGAAGAAGTAAATACTCCTGATAATCTAGGTTCATATTCATATGATGATATTTTAGGAATTACTTTTAAATTAGTAAATAATAGTGATTGTTATGAATATGATAGTGAATACAATATTTGGAGAGATAAAACTGATAATACAGATTATATGAAAAATCTTGTAGCAAATGGAGAAGATTTAAAAATAGTTGGAATTGTACAACCAAAAGAGGGAGCGACAAGCGCAATGTTAAGAGCAGGGATATGTTATCCAGCAGCTTTAACAAATCATGTAATTGAAAATGCAAAAAATAGTAAAATAGTACAAGACCAATTAGCAAATCCAGAAATTAACGTGTTTACTGGAAAAAGATTTGATGATACAAGTGAAAGCTCTTTTGATATGAATTCTCTAATTGATATAGATACAGATAAAATACAGTCAGCATTTAAGATAGATGAATCAAAAATAAAAGTGGATTTTGGAAATTTAAATAATATATTAAATAAAAATTCGATACCATCTCTTGAAATAGAAGATGTTATAGATAATCTTAATTTTTCTATGTCAAGTGATGACATGCAAAAAATAATGACAGACCTTTTAAATGGCTATGAAACTTATGTTAAAAATAACCAGGGAGCAAATTTAAGCGATATAAGTAAACAATTATCAGATTATCTACAATCAAAAGAAGCTACAGATTTATTAAATAAGAAAATTGAAGAAATTATTAAAGAAAATGGTGGAAGCTTAAGTTTTACACAACAACAAATGCAAGAAATTATGCAAGAAATTTTAAATGGTTATGAAAAATATGTAGAGGATAATGAATTGGTAAGTATAGACGATTTAAATCAATATCTTACAGAATATTTATCTTCAAATGATGCGAAAACAATTATTACTAATAATTTAACACAAATAGTAAAAAACCAAGATTTAGACACACAAATATCAAACATTATGGAAAAATATATGCAAACAGCTGTTACTTCAATAAGTAGTAATTTACAAAAACAGATAAAATCTAGCATTTCATCTTTAAGTAAATCAATAACGCAAGCAATTAGTATAGATGAAAATGCTTTTGTAAGTGCATTCAATTTAAAAATGAATGAAAAAGAATTATCAGAATTATTCAATTCTCTCATGTCTAAAGAAACTGTTACTTATGAAAGTAATTTAAAGAATTTAAATTATGCTGACCTTGATGAACCAAGTGGCATTGATATTTATCCAAAAGACTTTGAAGGAAATAAATCAATTACTAATTTGTTAAATGAGTACAATGCACGTATGGAAGAAGAAGGAAATGAAGATAAAGTAATTTCGTTTACAGATATGGTAGGAACTTTAATGAGTTCTGTTACAACTATTGTTGATACAATTAGTTATGTATTGATTGCATTTGTTGCGATTTCATTGGTTGTTTCTTCTATTATGATTGGTGTTATTACTTATATTAGTGTATTAGAGCGTAAAAAGGAAATAGGAATTTTAAGAGCTATGGGAGCTTCTAAACATAATGTTGCACAAGTATTTAATGCAGAAACATTTATTATTGGTGCACTCGCAGGACTTCTTGGAGTAGGCATTACATTATTATTAATAATTCCTGCAAATAAAATTATTTATACATTATCTAATGGTGCAAATGTTAAGGCCGCTTTGCCACCGTTAGCTGGAATTATCTTAATTATACTTAGCATAGTTCTAACTTTGATTGGAGGAATTATTCCATCAAGAAAAGCAGCAAAAGAAGATCCAGTATTAGCTTTAAGAAGTGAGTAGTAAGTAAATGAATATAAAATTATAATAGCAATTAATATAAAAGCAAGTAGTTTTACTTGCTTTTTTCTTTTTATATAAATTAAAATTAATTGTTGGAAAAATTTAAATTTATCTGACAATTAGAAAAAAAATACTACACAAAACTAAAAATATGTGGTAAAATATATTAGGAAATTATTACAATTAAAGGAGGAATAGACATGTCAGGACACAGTAAATGGCACAACATACAAGCAAAGAAAGGAAAAGCAGATGCAGCAAGAGGAAAAGTATTTACAAAGCTTGGAAGAGAATTAGTAATTGCAGTAAAAGAAGGTGGAGCAGATCCAGCAGCAAATTCAAAATTAAAAAATGTAATCGCAAAATGTAAGGCAGCCAATATGCCAAATGATACTATAAATAATGCATTAAAGAAAGCTTCTTCAAGTAATGAAAATTATGAAGAAATTACATATGAGGGATATGGACCAAATGGAGTAGCAGTAATAGTAGAAGCAGCAACAGATAATAAAAATAGAACGGCAGCAGATGTAAGACACGTATTTGATAAAGCAGGAGGAAATTTAGGAACAACAGGTTGCGTATCATACATGTTCAATAAAAAAGGAGTTATTGTAATAGAAAAGGAATCTACTGAAATGTCTGAAGACGAATTGATGATGCTAGCATTAGATGCAGGAGCAGAAGATTTTAAAACTCTTGATGAAGTATATGAAATAACAACAGACCCTAGTGATTTTTCTACAGTACATGATAAATTAGAGGAAGCAGGATTAGAATTTCTAGAGGCAGAAGTACAAATGGTACCAACAACAACAGTAAAGCTAGATGAAAAAGGTAGCGAAAAAATGGAAAGACTAATTGAGAATCTAGAAGATTTAGATGATGTTTCTAATATTTATCACAACTGGGAAGAATAGAAGTTAATATATAATATTTTTACGGGGGATAAAGTTATGAATAATAAGAATAGTGCAAAGATAATAAAGATTTTGATTATAGTTTTTATAATTGTAATACTAATAGTTGCTGGTCTTTTCGTTTTTTTAGCAACAGATTTATTTAAAAGTAATAAAACATTGTTTGCAAAATACACATTAGAATTATTTGGAAAAAATGATAGTTTTATTGAAAATAATGTAGTTGAGTATTATAAAAAAATTGCAGAAACACCTTTTGAAAATCAGTCAACAGTTAGTTTTAGTACAAGTCAAGAAGGTCAAGAATTAGTTAATCAACTAAACATTACTCTTAATGGTAAAGTAGATGTAAAGAATATGAGTGCTGAGGAAGGGGTAAGTATTAATTATTCGCCAGAAGTAACTTTGCCCGTAACTATAAGATATAAAGATAATTTATTTGGATACCAAACAGAATATGTTGGCAGTAAATATATAGTAGATGACAGGTCACAAACATCTACATTAAGTGTAACAAATGAAAATAATAAAGAAGAGCAAACGATAGCTGAAGAAGATATTAGTAATTTAGTTAAAAAGTATGGTGAAATAGCATTAAATCAATTATCAGATGATAAGTTCTCAAAAGATAATAATGAAGGTAGTACTATTTATAAAGTTACTTTAAATGGTACTGATATTAATAATATGATAAATGCTATATGCGAAGCTTTAAGTCAGGACCAAGAAACAATTAATAAATTTGGATTAGATATTAATTCAATAAATCAATATGCAGAAGATGTTCAAAATGATAATATAGATGAGGAAACTAACGTAGAAATTGCTTTATACAAAAATAGTGGAGATATAACAAAGATAGAATTAAAATTAGGAGAATTTATAGTATCTTTAGAAAAAACTCTTCAAAACGGAAATTTACAATATAAAGCAATATTAAGTAGAGAAGACACTAATAGTACAGGAAATAATGCTAAAATAGAATTAGATTTATCATTTGCTGGATTAACAACATTACAAAATGTCGAAAATAATTATTTGTTAAGTTTTAATATGTCAAACAATGGGGAGGAAACAAACCTTATGACTTATAACATAAACAATACAATTAATTTTGTTGATAGTATTGATATAGAAAGTTTTGATGATAGCAATGCGGTTATATATAGTAAATATGATGAAACTCAAATAGACAGTTTTGCACAAGCCGTGGATGAAAGATGGCAACAAGTAAATCAAATGCAAATGGAACAACTAGGAATAAGTGAAGAAGAAAATCCTATTGTACAAGCAATTGTTACACCTGTTTCCTCTATGTTACTATATACACAAGCGTTAAATACTGTTAATAATGTTTCTCTTCAAACCCAACAAGATCTTACTCAACAAGTGGATGTAAATTCATTTAATCAAAAATTTGAACTTTATGAAGGAACAAATATACAAGGAACAACAGTAAGAGGTTTACTTACAACTATTTCTAATAATAATGGTATACAAAGTGGTGATACAACTACACAACAAAATAATAATACAAGTTCTTTTTATAAAATAGAAGAAATAAATTTCAACGGAGAAGAGTATGAAGTGAACCAGCAAAATATAGCAGCTTTAAAAGAAGAAGTCGTTGCAGAAAATTATTATAGAGTAGAATTTGAAAAAGACCCAAATACGGGATTAATTTATAGAGCTGTTATAAATCCAAAATAAAAGAATGATGATTAATTAAATAAATATAATAAAAGTTCTAAAACTAAAAAAGAGACATATAATAATATATGTCTCTTTTTGTGTATAAATAAAACAAAACTTTTTGTTCATTTTAGAAAGGAAAAGTAATGAAGGATATTAATGAGTTATTGGGATATTTTCCAAATAATGTAGGTAATTTGATAAGGAATACAATTAGTAAGAATGAAAGAATTTTGGACGAGTTACAAGAAATAAGAATTAGATGTGATAGACCGATAATATTAAAATTAAGAAATTTTGAGATTGTAATAGAATATAAAGTAAATGAATCTGAAATATTAAGTACTTTAGAAAGACTTTGTAATAATTCTATTTATGCTTATAAAAATCAGATATGTGAAGGATTTATAACTGTAAAAGGTGGACATAGAGTAGGTATTACTGGTACAGCTGTAATAGAGAATGGAAAGATTATAAACATAAAATATATAACAAGTCTAAATTTTAGAATAGCAAGAGAAGTTTTAGGCTGTAGTTTAAAAATATTGGACAAGATTATAGATGTAAAAAGTAATGAAGTAAATAATACGTTAATAGTATCACCACCAGGAAAAGGAAAGACAACAATGCTTCGAGATATTATAAGAAACATTAGCAATGGAATTCCCAATATTAACTTTAGAGGAAAAACATGTGGGGTTATAGATGAAAGAGGAGAAATTGCAGCAATGTATCATGGAATACCACAAAATGATATTGGAATAAGAACAGATGTAATAGAAAATGTATCTAAATCAAAAGGAATGAGAATGTTAATACGTTCAATGGCACCTGAAGTAATTGCCTGTGATGAAATAGGTTCGAAAGAAGATGTAGAGGCAATAAAAGAAGCTACTATATCAGGGGTAAAAGGAATTTTTACAATGCATGGAAAAAGTTTAGAAGAAATAAAATTAAATAAAGATATAAATGAATTAATAGAAAATAAACAAATAGAAAAAATAATTTTTATATAATTAATAATATTAGTTCTAAAATAGATTTTGATTCATATAATATTAAAAATGAAATAGAGAATTCGAAAAAGTATAAAAGAAAATTGAATTTAAAGAAAGGACAAGATTATGCAATTAATAAAATATTTTATATTATTTTTAATATTAGTTTCATCAACTTTGATTGGAAAGTTCTTATCTAAAAAATATGTATATAGATTAGATGAATTAGAAGATATAAAAAATGCTCTAAATATCTTAAAGACCAAAATAAAATTTACATATGAACCAATACCAGAAGTTTTTGAAGAAATTTCTGAAAACGTAGATAAAAATGTAGGAAACATATTTACTTTAGCAAAAGAAAAAATGAAAGATGAAACAGCAAGTAATGCATGGGAGTTAGCAGTAGATAAAACAGAATGCAACTTAAAAAAAGAAGACAAGAAAATAATAAAAAATTTATCTAAATTACTTGGACAAACTGATGTTGAAGGGCAAATAAGTCAAATAGAAATAACAGAAGAATTTCTAGAAGGACAGATAAAAGAAGCAGAAGAAGAAAAAAGAAAGAACGAGAAGCTTTATACAAGATTAGGAACTGTTTTAGGTTTAACTATAGTTATTATACTAGCTTGAGAAATAAAAGCTTAAAGTCTAGGGGGATTACAAATGGATATAAATTTATTGTTTAAAATAGCAGCAATAGGAATTTTAGTTGCAGTCTTACATCAAGTGTTAGTAAGAGCGGGAAGAGAAGATCAAGCAATGATGACGACTTTAGCTGGGTTGGTAATTGTTTTAACAATGGTAATTAAAGAAATTAGTGGTTTATTTGATACTGTAAGAACAATATTTAATCTTTAAAGGAAAAAGAAATATGGAAGTTATAAAAATTATTGGGATTGGTTTAATTGCATTAATTATTATTATTTTGTTAAAACAATATAAGCCTGAGTTTGCAATATATATAAGTTTGCTTACAGGAGTTTTAATTTTATTACTTGTAATGGACGAACTCTCAGGAATTATTAGCTTACTTCAATCTTTTGCAGATAAAGTTTCTATTAATAGTACTTTCTTAGTTTTATTAATAAAGATAACAGGAATAGCATTTTTATCTGAATTTGCGGTAAGCATATGTAAAGATGCTGATGAGGCAGCAATTGCAAGTAAAATAGAAATTGGAACAAAAATTATTATTATATCTATGTCAATACCAATAATATCAAGTCTGTTAGAAATAATACTTTCGGTGTTGCCTTAGAGGAAAAAGGAAGTACAAATGAAAAAAGTTATAAAAATAGTAATAACATTTTTAATATTGCTATTAGTAGTGGCTAATAATATTTCTTATGCAGAAACAAGTGATGATCAAACAATAGAGGAACAACAGGAAGAATTTAAAATAGAAGATTTTATAGATGAAAGCAAGGAATATAGCGGAGATTTTTTTGAAGGAATTGATATAGGAGAATTATTAAATGGAGCAATTAAAGGAGAAATAGATAATTCTACTATTTTAAATAGAATTTGGAATTTAGTAGGTAGTGAAGTAGGAAGTACAATAAAGAGTTTAGTATCTATTTTAGTAATAATTATCATACATAGCATTTTAAAATCAGTTAGTGAAAATTTGGAAAATGATTCTATAGGAAAATTAATATATTATGTCCAATACATTTTGATAGTAACAATAATAATGAGCAATTTCTCAGAAATAATAAAATTAGTTAAAGATACAGCAAGTAATTTAGTAGGATTTATGAATTGTTTGATACCATTACTCATGGCTCTTATGATGTATACAGGAAGTATTACAACAAGTGGTGTACTAGAGCCTATTATTTTATTTATAATAAATTTTATAGGTAATATGATACAAACAATAATAATTCCCCTTGTTTTAGTATTTACAAGTTTAATAATAATATCAAAAATATCAGACCAAGTACAAGTAGATAAATTAGCAAATTTTTTAAAGTCGGGAATAGTGTGGTTTTTAGGAATAGTTTTAACAATATTTGTAGGAGTTGTATCTTTAGAGGGAACAATGTCAGCTTCAGTAGATGGAATAACAGCAAAAGCAACAAAAGCAGTGGTAAGTTCAGCAGTACCAGTGGTACGGAAAAATATTAGGAGATACAGTAGATACAGTATTAGGTTCTGGAGTAATACTAAAAAATGCTGTAGGAATAGTAGGGGTCATCATTGTAATTGGAATCTGTATCATGCCAATTATTAAGCTTGCAATACTTACAGTTTGCTATAAATTATTAGGAGCAGTTACGGAAGTAATTGCAGATAAAAAAATAACAAATCTTTTGGATCAGATAGGAGATGTATTTAAAATATTTTTAGGAATATTAAGTGCCATTTCTGTAATGTTAATTATAGGAACAGCCTTAGTACTTAAGATGTCGAATAGTGCAATGATGTATAGGTAGGAGATTACAAATGATAGAAGTAATAAGTTCATGGGCAAAAAGTTTAGGAGTAACCATTGTATTAGTATCAATATTAGAAATGATTTTACCAAACAACAAGACTAAAAAATATATAAGAATGGTATTAGGATTATTTGTGATATTTAATATAATAGCACCATTTATACAAAATAAAGGTAATTTAAGTATAGCTTCAATTAATATAGAAGATTATACACAAGGAAATAATACAAATATAGTAACAAATACACAATCAGAAACTTTAAACCAAACAAGTATGGATAAAAGAATAAAAGTACTTTACCAAGATGAATTAGAAAAGGATGTAATAAAAAAGATAGAAGAGTTAGGTTATGAAGTAGGTAGTTGTAAAGTAGAAGCGGAAGTACCTACAGAAGAAAGTAGTGGCAACAATGAAACAGGTATTACTAAAATAGAATTAAAAATAAATGGAAAACTTAATAATGAAGACAATAGTTCTATTGGAGATGAAAATCAAGAAGAAGAAAGTCTAGAGAATAAAATAGTAACAGGAGTACAAAGAATTAAAGAAGTAGATGTCTCTGGGGACGGGGGCAAAAGACAGCAAGAAAGTAACACAGAAGATAATCAAGCAAATGAACAAGTAACTAGAAGTGATTTCCAAAATATTAGAAAATTTTTAATAGAAGAATATGGGGTGAGTGAAAAATGCTTGGAGATAAACTAAAGAAATTATTATCAAAGAAACAATATGATGATGATACTAATAGAAATAACGAAGAAACAAGTGGAATAAAAGAAATAATAAATGGCGGAAATGGAGAAGGAAACGATAAAAGAAGAATAGAAAACTTAGTATTTTTTGTGGTAGTGCTTATTATAACAATAGTAATTATTAATTTTATATGGAATGGTAATGAAGAAGCAAATAATAATAAAATAACTAATGACACATCAAAGAAATTAGCAACAAGTGAAAATATAAATCAAGGATCAACAGAAGTAGATGAAACAAGCTCTAATAGTTCAAATAGTACAGAAAATTTAGAGAATAAACTAAAAAATATATTATCAAAAATACAAGGAGTAGGAGAAGTAGAAGTATGTTTAAATTATTCAGAGTCTAGTGAAGTTGTTGCTATGTATAATGAAAATTCTACTACAAGTACAACAGAAGAAACAGATGACTCTGGAGGCACTAGAAAGATAGAAGAAACAGATACACAAAAAGATGTTATATTTGGGGAAGATAATGGAACAAAAACGCCTATAACAGCAAAAGTAGTACAACCCAAAATAGAAGGAGCTATAATAACAGCACAAGGTGTAAGCAACGCAGAAATAAAAAACAATATAATTCAAGCAGTAGAAGCGGTAACAGGACTTGCAACACATAAAATACAAGTATTTGAAATGAACAGTTAAGGGAAACATTTTGAATTTGAAAAGGAGGATTTTTATGAAATTATTAAAGAAAAATCAAGTTATTATTTATGTTATAGCTGTTATGCTAATGGTTGCAGGATATTTAAATTATACTACTAGAACTACTGATGAAGCTGTACAAGCAAGTAGCCAAGTAAATGAAACAGATGAGTATGCAAATATAGGAGATGCAAGACTTGTTAGTAGTGAAGCAGTAGAAGAAAATACTACTAATGAAACAAATATTACAGAAAATACAGCTAATACGAATAATACAACAAATACAAGTAGTACTAATACGACAACACAAGAAACAAGCACAAGTAATACAGATGATTATTTTGCCAAATCTAAATTAGAAAGAGATACTATGTACTCACAAATGCTTGAAACTTATGAAAATGTATTAAATAGTTCCAATTCATTAGAAACACAAAAACAGTCAGCTACTGAAGAAATTACAAAAATAAATAATACTAAAAACAGTATTATGATATGTGAAAATCTTTTAAAAACAAAAGGATTTGAAAATAGTGTTATTTTTGTTAATGACGAAAGTATTAGCGTAATTATAGGAGCACAAGAATTAAAAGAAGAAGAAATAGCACAGATACAAAATATTGTTTCAAGAGAAATGAAAGCTGATATTGAAAATATACATATTTCTACTAAATAATATATGATTAATAGTGAAATAAAGAGAAAAATAAAACAATAAAAATGAAAAATGACAGAAAACTAAACTTATTTTAAGCTATGTTTTCCGTCATTTTTCTTATATATTCTCCGAGTTCTTCATTACTTAATTCTAATTCTTTAATTAACCCTTTTAATACATCACGTCTTGGTAAATCTTCTTCATTATCTATTCTTACATATTGTCTTAAACTAATTCCTAAAAGTTTAGACATTTTTTCTTGTGTATATCCCATTAATTTCCTTTTTTCTTTAATCATAAAATCACCTTGATTATCTATAATTAAAATAATTATGTCATAAAATGTAATATATTTGTATTGACATTAAACGTCACATATAATATAATTCCAATTAGAATAATTTGAACAAATAATGAAGAAAATACAAAAGAGGAGTTAAAATGAATAAATTACATAGCGCACAAAGAATAAATAAGTTTAAAATTATAAATATAAAACAAATAAGATGACAAGAAACCTTTAATAGGTTTTATTGTTGTCTTTTTTTATTTAGTTGTTAAACTTTTAAATAAATACAAAAAATAAAATAAGGAGGAATTTAAAAGGATGAAAAAAATGTTAAAGCAAATGAAAGGAATTACATTAATTGCTCTAGTAATAACGATTATTGTCCTTTTAATATTAGCAGGTGTTTCAATAGCAATGCTAACAGGAGAAAATGGAATACTTTCGCAAGCACAAAGGGCAAGAGATGAAACAGAGAATGCTGCTAAAAATGAAACAAGAGATTTACAGCAAATAGAGTCTTGGATGAATGAACGAATTACAGGAGAAGTTCAAGCATATCCTGTAGATGATGCTAATCCAGGAAAATTAGATGGAGAAGGAACAAGTGAAAAACCATATAAAATAGAAAGTATAGAGGACCTAGTTGCATTTTCAAGTATTGTAAATACAGGAGCATATAACGGTGAAAGCTATAGTAATAGAACATATAATGGAGAATATGTGGAATTATCACAAACATTAGATTTTAATTATGATGGTTCATATGCACTTGAAAGTAGTTTAGAATCTGGAGGATTAAAAGATACTTTAACTAATGGCGGATTTGAAATTATTGGAAAAAACTTTAGTTATGCAAGTTCAACGGGAAATATATTTTTAGGAACTTTTAATGGAAATGGAAATACCATAAAAAATGTTTATATAAAAAATCAATTTCTTACAGATAATTCAGCAGCTGTGGCTGGATTATTCGGAGTGATAGGAGGTAGAATACAAAATCTTAATATAATAGGAAAAATACAAATAGACATACCAGTAACTGTTGAACAAGCAGTTGGAGGAATTGCAGCATTTAGTTCAGGAACTATTGAAAACTGTAATACAAATATTAGTATTTATGGAGAAGAAATAGGAAGTGGTACTAAAGTAATAGGAGGGATAGTAGGAGCAAATTTAGGAAATGTAAATAGATGTTACGCAAATGTCAATATAGAAGAAAAAGGACTAAGTACTAATGAGATAGGCGGTATTGTAGGAGTAAATTACAATAAAGTATATAATTGTGTTAGTCAAGGAAATATAAACGCAACAAAAAATGGAGATTATCTTTATTTTATAGGTGGAATAGTAGCTGAAAATAGAGGAATTTGTTTAAATCATGTAAGTGAGGTAACAATAGATGTAGAAAATTTATACAATGGAAATAGTATATATGTGGGAGGCATTATAGGATATGGAGCTTCTGAAAAAAATAATAATGATGTGGTAGAGCCTGCAAATAGATTAGTAGGAAATTGTTATTTTAAAGGTACAATAAGAAACAATAGTAATGTAGAAAATCAATATTTTAATCTAGGAGGGCTTATAGGAAGAATTAAGATAGGAACCGTAGAAAACTGTTATTATAATGGTACTTTAGAAAATACTGGAAGTGCAAAACCAATTTTATATAATGGTTGTGGTTTGGCAGAAAATACAACAATAAGAAATTGTAAATATATAGATGGGGAAAATATTATAAATGAAAGCGGTTGTACTTTAGTAGATAATGGATCAGAAGATTTAACGGATCAGAAAGTTCTAAATTATATAAACTCATATGTAGACGCATCTAGTGAAGATTTAGCAAAATGGACTTTATCTGGATCAAATTTTCAATTTCAATAAAAATATAAGGAGAAGAGCGTGAGAAAAGAAAAGGGAATTACATTAATAGCATTAGTTATTACAATTATTGTCCTTTTAATACTTGCGGCAGTTTCAATTGCAATGCTAGCAGGAGAAAATGGAATACTATCACAGGCCAATAATGCTAAGAATAATACTGATGAAGCGCAAGAAAGGGAGAAAGTTCAATTAGCAGTAACAGCTAGTGCATTAAGAAATACGGACAATAATATGGTAATAACATATGATAATTTACAATATGAATTGCAACAACAATTTGATAATAATTTTAGTTTAACTGATAATAAAGATGATACTTTTTTAATAAATATTAATAATTCAGGAAGAATGTATTATGTTAGCGAAAAAAGAAGAGTTATTGATAATAATAATATAGTAAAAATTACATCAGAGAAAGAGTTAGTAGAGTTTAGAGAAAAAGTTAATAATGGAGATACTTTTGATGATAAAGCAGTTATATTGATGAATGATATTGTTTTAAGCGAAAATTGGACACCAGTTGGTTACTTAAGTGATGAAAATGTAGTAAAGTTTAATGGGATTTTTAATGGATTAAAGCACAAGATTAATAATTTAAATATAAATGGTCCTCAAAAATTATATCAAGGATTATTTGCGAATACTGGAAGCTCAGCAGAGATAAACAGTGTTGTGGTAACAGGTGATATAGTTGGTGGAAAATATCTTGGAGCGATTGTAGGATATAACGAAGGAAGTATAAGAAATTGTGGTAATGAAGCAACTGTTACAAGTCAATATGAACCATCAGAAAATGATTGGAATAGCTATTCTGGAGGTATTACTGGATATAATTATAATGGAAATATAAATGGTTGTTATAATATAGGTACGATAGTAAACGAAAGATTTACAACTGGAGGAATCGTAGGAAGAAGTGAGAATGGAACTGTAAAGAATTGTTATAACAATGCAGTAATATCAATAAGAGGAGGAGAATTAGGTGGCATATGTGGATCCGCAATTAATACAACAGTTTATAATGTGTATAATTCTGGAGATTTGCAAGGGACTACTCGTTCTGGAAACGCAGGAATTGTTGGTGTAGCAACTAGCTCTAAAATAAACAATGCTTATAATACAGGCAACATACAAGGAAATAGAAATGTAGGCGGTATAGTTGGAACACTTAATGTAAGCGGAGAAATTAACAATTCTTATAACAAATCAGATATTATTTCTGATGAAACTGCAGGAGGGATAGTGGCTAATATACAATCTGGTCAAGTAACAGATTTTTATATAAATAGTTGTTATTATTATGGAAAAGTAGAGACGACATTAGAAAATAAAGGACCAATTATTGGTACTTTGACGGATGAAAGTTTTATTAAAAATTGTGAATGGTATACCGATGATCAAACATATTATAATAATATAATAGAAAAAACAACAATTAAATTTAATAAAAATATAGATATGAAAAATATATTAGAAGTAGTTAATGAAGAAAGTTTCTTTGTATCAGATGGAGATAATAACAAACCAAAATTGTATTGGGAATAGAATAAAAACAGTATACTTGAAGCATAAATAAATATTTGACACAAAGTATTTATAGTGTTATAATATTATCTGATGAAAAAATACGGAGGGATAGATATGAAAAGAATAGTAACATTAAATACAAGAAATTTAGAAGAAAGTAAATTACACGGAGGATGTGGAGAATGCCAAACATCATGCCAATCAGCATGTAAAACATCTTGCGGTGTAGCAAACCAAAAATGTGAAAATGTAAATAAATAATTAATTTAAGATTGCCGGCTTAGGTCGGCAATTTATTTCAGTAAAAATGAATTTACATAAATAAAATATAGAAATTTAAGGAGTAAAAAATGATACATCAATATAAATTAAATGGATATAATATTGTTTTAGATACATATAGCGGAGGAGTTCACTGTGTAGATGATTTAAGTTATGACATAATTGAATTAATGGATAAAGGAATTGAACGTGAAGAAATAAAAAAAGAAATGCTTGAGAAATATTCTGGATTAAAAGAATCTGATCTTGAAGAAACATTTGGAGAAATAGATAATTTAATAGAAAATGGTCAATTGTTTACAGAGGATAATTTTAAAGGTCAAAATCTTGATTTAAAGAAGAGAGATTCTGTAATAAAAGCACTATGTTTACATGTTGCTCATACTTGTAACTTAAACTGTGAATACTGTTTTGCAGGACAAGGAAAATATCATGGTGAAGATGCTTTAATGAGCTTTGAAGTAGGAAAAGCAGCATTAGACTTTTTAGTAAAGAATTCAGGAACAAGAAAAAATCTAGAGGTAGACTTCTTTGGTGGAGAACCTTTAGTTAATTTTGATGTTGTAAAGAGGTTAGTTGCTTATGCTAGAAGTATAGAAAGTAAAACAGGAAAACACTTTAGATTTACACTAACAACAAACGGAGTGTTACTTGATGATGATGTAATAGATTTTTTAAATAAAGAAATGAATAACGTAGTATTAAGTCTTGATGGAAGAAAAGAAATAAATGATGCTAAAAGAAAGAGATTAGATGGACAGGGAAGTTATGACATAATAGTTCCAAAATTCCAAAACTTTGTTAAAAAAAGAGGAGATAAAGAATATTACATGAGAGGAACTTTTACACGTAATAACTTAGACTTTACAAATGATATTTTCCATATGTTAGATTTAGGATTTAAAGAATTATCAATGGAACCTGTTGTATCAAAACCAGATACAGATTATGCCTTAAGAGAAGAAGATTTAGATACAATATATGAGCAATATGAAATATTAGCTAAAGAAATGATAAAAAGAAGAAGAGAAGGAAATCCATTTACATTCTATCATTATATGATAGATTTAACAGGAGGACCTTGTATATATAAAAGAATAACAGGTTGTGGTTCTGGAACAGAGTATTTAGCAGTAACGCCAAATGGAGATTTCTATCCATGTCATCAATTTGTAGGAGATAAAAATTTCTTAATAGGAAATGTAAGAGATGGTATTACAAATACTAAATTAAGAGATGAATTTAAACTATGTAACGTATATTCTAGAAAAGAATGTGAAAATTGTTGGGCAAAATTATATTGTAGTGGAGGATGTGCAGCAAATAGTTTCCATACAACAGGAAGTATAAACGGAGTATACGAATATGGATGTAAATTATTTAAGAAAAGAATTGAATGTGCAATAATGGTAAAAATAGCAGAAGCAATGGATGAAATGGAAGAAGAGGAGAAATAATATTGGGTAATTTACAAGAAAAATTGGAAAAATATTATAATGAAAATTACTTGCCAATGCATATGCCAGGACATAAAAGAAATATAGAGTTACTTGGAGAAAAATTACCATATAAGATAGATATAACAGAAATAGATGGTTTTGATGATTTACATCATGCCGAGGGACTAATAAAAGATATAGAGAATAAAGCAAAAAAAAATTATGAAAGTAAAAGAAGTTTTATATTAGTAAATGGAAGCACTTGTGGAATTTTAGCAGGGATAAGAAGTGTTGTCAACTTTGGTGATAAAGTGCTAGTGGCTAGGAACTGCCATAAATCAGTATATAATGCAATAGAGATAAATGGCTTAGAGCCAATATATATGTTGCCTAAAATAGGTAAAGATGGAATTGATAGAAATATTGATAGTAAACAAGTAGAAGAAAAACTAAAAGAAAACAAAGATATAAAACTTGTAATATTAACGTCACCAACTTATGAAGGTGTAATTAGCAATATAAAATCTATTGTAGATGTTGCCCATAAATATAATGTACCTGTTTTAATAGATGAAGCACATGGTGCACATTTAAGATTTATGGATAATCTTTGTAATAAAGAGGCATTAAACAGTGGTGCAGATATAGTAATTCAAAGTCTTCATAAAACTTTGCCAGCACTAACAGGAACAGCTTTATTACATATACAAGGTGATTTAGTAAAAGAAGAAAATATAGCAAGAGAACTATCTATTTTTGAAACAAGTAGTCCATCATACATATTAATGTCTTCAATAGAAGAATGTTTAGATATTATAGAAAATAAAGGAAAAGAATTATTTAAAGAATATCAAAACAATTTAAAATATTTCTATAGTGAAGCAAAGAATTTAAAAAAGCTTAAAATATTAGGAAATGAAATAGAAAACAAAGATTATTACGATTTTGGTAAAATAGTTATAAAAACTAATGAAACAAATATTACAGGAAAAGAATTAACTGATATTTTAAGAAATGATTATAAAATAGAACTAGAGATGTCATCTATAAATTATGCATTAGCAATGACAAGTATATGTGATAGTAGAGAAAATTTTGAAAGATTATTAGATGCTTTAAAGAAAATAGATGAAAGCTTAGAACCCAAAGAAGAAATTTCTAATAATTATGATATAATACTTCCTAGAAAAGAGTTAAGTATTTTAGAAGCAATAAAAAATACTAATTCAGAATTTAAAGATTATAATGAATTAAAAGGAAGAATATCAAAAGAATATATATGGGTATATCCACCAGGAATACCATTAATTACGCCAGGAGAAGTAATAAATGATGATATAATAAGAAAAATTATAGAAATTGAAAAAGCAGGAATAGAAGTAAGAACTACTTTTGATAAATTTCCTAAAATAGAAGTTATAAAAAGTTAACAAGAAAAGAAGAATAAAGAGGTTCCTTAAAGGATACCTCTTTTAATTAAGCTTTAGCATTGTGGAACGAAGTGAAACAAAAACCGCTCGCTATGCGAGTGAGATTAGAAACTTATAGAA
>CALXXB010000010.1 GCA_944392525.1 uncultured Clostridia bacterium
AATTTACAACATATAGACCGTGGATATGAAGATATCGAAGGTAAATTTAGAAAAATTGGAGCAAATATAAAAAGAGTAACAGAAGAATAAGGAAGTAAAAAACAATGTTTAATTTTTGTAGTTTATATAGTGGTAGTAGCGGAAATAGTCTTTTTGTTGAAACAAAGAATACCAGAATACTAATTGATGCAGGTGTTAGTTGCAAGAAAATAGAACATGCTTTAAATGATATAGATATTGACCCTAAATCTTTAGATGGAATTTTAGTAACACATGAGCATATAGACCACGTTCAATCTTTAGGAACTTTATCTAAAAAATTCAATTTACCTGTATTTGTTAATCAAGAAACTTTAGACGCTATGCCTAAACAAAGAGATAAAATATCAGATGAAAATATAAATATTTTTAAGGTAAGTGATAAATTTGAAATTGGTGATTTAATAGTTAAACCTTTTTCAATTCCTCACGATGCTGCAAATCCTTGCGGATTTAGTTTATATAAAGATGATAAAAAAATAAGCGTCGCAACAGATATTGGTCATATGACAAATGATATCTTAAAAAACCTAGAAGAAAGTTTATTTGTTATGCTAGAAGCAAATTATGATCCTGAAGTTTTAAGGTATTCACCATACCCATTTTCTTTAAAAACAAGAATTGCAGGACCTACAGGTCATTTATCAAATGAAATAGCTGGAAAAACTATATCACATTTGATAAACTCAGGATTAAAAAATGCAATGCTTGGACATTTAAGTAAAGAAAGTAATTTTCCAGAACTTGCTTATCAAACTGTTGTTGATGAATTAATTTCTAAAAACTATAATGAAAATTCTCTTTCACTTAGTGTTGCTTCAAGAGATTTTCATAGTAAAATTATTAATATAAAGGAGCAATAACCTTAATATGCTAAGTATTCATATTGTTTGTGTTGGTAAAATAAAAGAAAATTATTTAAAAGATGCTATATCAGAATACAGTAAAAGGCTTTCGAGATATTGTAAACTGGATTTTATAGAACTTCCTGATGAAAAAATTCCTGATAAATTAAATCCTAATTTAGAATTAGAAATAAAAGAAAAAGAATCAAAACAAATACTTTCTCATTTACCTAAAGATTCTTTTAAAATAGCTTTAGATTTAAAGGGTAAAGAATTTTCTTCTGAAGAATTTTCTAAAAAATTAGATGATTTATCTATGGAAAATAGTCATATTTCTTTTATTATAGGTGGCTCTTTAGGATTAACTAAAGAAGTCCTAGATACTTGCAATTTAAAAATTTGCTTTTCTAAGATGACTTTTCCTCATCAACTAATTAGAGTATTTTTACTAGAGCAAATTTTTAGAGCCTTTAAAATTTCACATGGTGAAACTTATCATAGATAATATATTTTTTGTAGAGGAAATATCTTTCTTGTAAAATAAGGACCAATAAACCAAGAGCATTTCCTCTACAAAGTTAAAAACTTGTTTTATATTTTTCTTGTTTTTTCATTTGTTCTAACATCTTTAATATTTCTTTTGATAATTTTTGAATCATTAATTTTCTAACAATAAAAAATATTGAAATAAATATTATTAATTTAATCATTATAAAAATCCTTTCGAAATAATATTTAAGAATCAAAGTATATATATAATACTATTATTTACAAAATTTGTCAATCCGAATTTTCTATTCTAATACATAATTTGACATATAATAGTACTTGCAATTATTCCTGCAATATCAGCTGCTAAAGCTGCAAGTAATATATACCTCGTCTTTTTTATCTTTATACAACTTGTATAAACTGCAATTGTATATAATGTTGTTTCTGTTGAGCCCATTATTGTTGATGCAATATTTCCTATTAAGCTATCAACACCACAGTTTTTCATAATATCTGTAGCCACTGCAATTGAACCGCTTCCTGATATCGGTCTTAATATCGCAAGTGGAATAAGTTCACTTGGAAATTTAAAGATATCAAGAAGTGGACTAGAAAGTTTGATAATTAATTCTAATACACCAGAACTTCTTAAAGCTCCTATTGCTAAAAATAATCCTATTAATGTTGGCAAAATACTCAATGTTGTTCTTATTCCTTCTTTTGCTCCTTCTAAAAAAGTATCAAATACTTTATTTTTTTCTTTTACACCATACATAACAATAAGTAAAATTACCATCGGCATTGCAACACTTGACAAAAAATTTATCGCTTTCACCTATATTTCTCTCCTTTTGTAAGCCTAATTACAATTCTAGCTGTAGAAATTCCTACTACAGCTGCAATAATGGTTGCTATCCACGTAGGAAATACAATAGAAGTTGGATTTTTTGAACCTAAAGAACTTCTAATTGCAATAACAGTTGTTGGAATAATTTGAATAGACGCTGTATTTATTACAATAAACATCATCATTGAATCTGATAAAGTATCTTTTTTATCATTTTCTTCTTGCATAGATTTCATGGCTTTTAAGCCCAGAGGTGTTGCTGCATTTCCTAATCCTAATATATTTGCAACCATATTCATAGATATTTCTTTTTTTATTTTTTTGTTTTGTTTTAATTTTGGAAACAAAAAATTAAGCAATGGTTCTAAAAATTTTGTTAAGTTTTCAATTAAAGTAGTCTTAGTTGCAATCTGCATAATTCCACTCCAAAGGCACATACTTCCTAATAAATCTATTGATAAACTAATTGCTGAATTAGTACTTTCAAAGATAGAGTTATTTAAATTTTCTAAATTTCCCGAAAAAATTGCAAAAGAAAATGATATTATTATAAAAATTGGCCAAACTATATTTAACATACTATCACCAACATAATTTTATTTGTGAATCATAGTTTTTATTCCAAATTGAATTGACCAAGTCTTTTCTTTGTGATATATTTAATCATAACAAAAGGATTGTAAATATATAACTTTTAAGGAGGAATTAGTTATGAAGTCGACAGGTATTATTAGAAGAATGGACGAACTAGGTAGAGTTGTAATTCCAATTGAAATAAGAAATCAGTTTAATATAGTAGAAAAAGATCCAATTGAGATTTATGTAGATGGCTCTTCAATAGTATTAAAGAAATTTGAACCTAATTGTATCTTCTGCGGAAATACAAAAAATTTATTAACATATCATGATAAATTAATTTGTAAAGATTGTTCTAAAAAAATTGGAAATCTAAAAAGCGAAAAATAAAGAAGAAGTTTAAAACTTCTTCTTTTTATATAAATAATTTATATATTTCATTTTTATTTACATTTCTGTCTTTTGCAATCTTTTTAATGATTTCCTTTTTATCTAATCCTTGTTTTTCATAATACTTATAATGTTCTTCTACCGTTAAATGGCATAAATCATTTTCTTTTTCTTTATGATTACCTTCGATGATTAGAACCATCTCTCCTTTTAAATTGTCTACTTTTGAAAGAATTTCATCTATATTTCCTCTTATAAATTCCTCATGTATCTTAGTTATCTCTCTTGCTAAAACTATTTTTCTATCCTTATCTAAAATTTTTTCTAAATCTTCTAAAGTATTTTTGATTTTATGTGGTGCTTCATAGAGAATAACCGTTTTATTTATATTTTTTATTTCTTCTAATTTTTCTTTTCTATTTTTCTTATTTAAAGGTAAAAATCCATAAAAACAAAACTCTTTTGTATCAATTCCTGAGCAAATTAAAGCATTGACCATTGCACATGCACCTGGAATTGGGATAATTCTGATATTTTCTTTAATACACTCTTTTACAATTTCTTCTCCTGGATCACTGATTCCTGGAGTCCCTGCATCAGATACTAAAGCTATGTTTTTACCATCTTTTAATTCTTTAATTAAATATTCACATCTAAATTCTTCATTATGACGGTGATAACTAATCATTGGTTTTGATATTTCTAAATGGTTTAATAACTTTAGTGTATGTCTTGTATCTTCTGCTGCTATTAAATCCGCTTCTTTTAGTGTATTTATTGCTCTTAAGGTAATATCATCTAAGTTACCTATAGGAGTTGCAACTAAATATAAAATTCCTTCTTGACTTTGATTCATCTCTTCTCCTCCTACTCTTTTTTACTTTCTATCTTTACATTTTATTATAAATTTTTAATATTTCCTCTGTATAATTTCCTTTATCATCATAAATGTATAAATTTTTATCAACTTTTAAGAATGATTTTGAATTTTTTATTCCTTTTATTAAAACCAATTTTGGTGGTTTATTCATATTTGAATATACAAGTCGAAGTTCTTTTGGTTCTATTTTATATTTTCTTAAAAGACTAAGAATATCAACTAATCTTTCTGGTCTATGTACCATATAAAATTCGCCTTTATCTTTTAACAAGTCTCTTGAAACTTTTACAAAATCTTCTAGATTAGCTGTTATCTCGTGTCTTGATATTATTTTTCTTTCATCTTCATTTATTATTCCTGTATCTTTTTTCTTATATGGTGGGTTAGTCACAATAACATCAAATGTTTGATTATCATATAATTTGCTTAAATTCAAAATATTTTCATTCAAAATTTGGAATTTATCTTGTAAATCATTTAGTAAAGAACTTCTCTTTGCCATATTGCTTACTTCCTCTTGTATTTCCACTCCTATTACTTTTTTTAGTTTCGTCTTCCCACATAATAAAATAGGAATAATACCTGTTCCTGTTCCTAAATCCAATACTAGACTATCTTTCCTTATATTTTTAGCAAAGTCAGATAATAATACACTATCTATTCCAAAACAAAAACCCTTTTCATTTTGAATAATTTTTAAATCTTTAAATTCTAAATCATCTATTCTTTCATTTTCTTTTAATTCTACTTTCATTTTATTTTCCTTTAAACATTTTTAATTTTCTTACATATTATATACTAAATCTACTTAAAAATCAAAGTTTTAGAGGTGTGCTATGGAATACAATGAAAATAGAGGTGATAAGAAACCACCTCATAAAAAACAATTCAACTTAAATTCTTGTGCCAAAAACACAATGAAATCACTAAGAGAAGTAGAATATTTTTTAAATAATTTAAAGAAATTTACTCGTTGTATGCACTTATATAAATTCTTTAAGAAGTGAGTTGTTGAACAGTATATATTCCACTAAATTCTTCATTTTCATTTCCGTCTATTAATATTTTTATACCATTTACTTCGTTTAACTGAGTTAATGTATTTACTATAGAATTTATTAAATTCTCTTTTGTCTTTTCATCTGTTTTATCATAATTCAAAAAGTCAGATGAAAAAGTTAATGTTAAACAATCTCCTTCTAATTGGGAACTTAACAATTTTGTATTTTCTGGAATAATTCTCTCTTTACCTTCATCTTTTGGCCCTTCTATTAATAAATTTACTATTTTTTCATAAGGATTTTCTAATATTTCTTTTATATCTACTAATCTTGCTTCCGGTTCTAATTCTTTTGTTTCTTTATTTGGAAAATACAAACTTACAATTGTCTGTCTTAACTGGTCTTCTGATATTTCTTCTTGTGGTATATATTCTTCTACTATTGGTTGCTCTTCTTCTTTCTTATCTCGTTTTAAATAATTAATTAAAAAATATCCACCAACTATCAAAATAATAAACAAAATAGAAAAAATTATAATTATCTTTTTATTTTTCATTTTCTCCTCCCTCTTCCTTTTTATTATTATATTCAATATTATTATTTGTTTGTCCATTTTAGAACTCTAACTTCAATAGATTTTATGGATTTTTTATCTTTATTTATATATTGTTATCCTTTATCTATCAGTTTATTATTCACAATATTTTCCATTTGACAAAACGCCGATTTCCGTATACAATTAAGGTGTTTAAAAGAATATTTTTATAGACAGAAAGGAAGATTTTGTCATGAACAATGAATTATTACATGTAGGTTTAGATGTAGGTTCTACAACTGTAAAGATTATAGTTATGGATAAAAACCTAAATACTATATATAAAAATTATCAAAGACACTTCTCAGATACAAAAAATACTGTATGTAGTGTTTTAGAAGATTTATTATTAAAATATCCTAATAATACATTTACACTAGCTCTAACAGGTTCTGGTGCTATGTCTGCTGCCAAATTCTTAGGAGTAGACTTTATTCAAGAGGTTGTTTCTTGTAAAAGAGCCGTTGAAAAATATATACCAAGAACTGACGTTGTAATAGAGCTTGGTGGTGAAGACGCAAAAATTATTTACTTTGACCAATCTATCGAACAACGTATGAATGGAACTTGCGCTGGTGGTACTGGTGCATTTTTAGACCAAATGGCATCTTTACTTCATACAGATACAGCAGGATTAAATGAACTTGCAAAAAATTATAAAACTATTTATCCTATTGCATCTCGTTGTGGAGTCTTTGCTAAAACTGATATTCAACCTTTAATTAATGAAGGTGCTGCAAAAGAAGATATTGCTGCATCTATTTTCCAAGCCGTTGTGAACCAAACTATTAGTGGTTTAGCTTGTGGAAGACCAATTAGAGGTAATGTTGCCTTCTTAGGTGGTCCATTAAATTATTTATCAGAATTGCGTAAAAGATTTATCGAAACATTACATTTAAAAGATGATGAAATTATAGTACCAGAAGAAGCTCACCTTTTAGTTGCAAAAGGAGCTGCTTTAGACTCTATTAATACTGAGCCTATTACACCTGATGAATTATCTAAAAAAATTCAAAATTTAAGAGTTTCACATGATAATACATCAAAACCTTTAGCCCCATTATTTAAAAATGAAAATGAATATAAAACTTTTAAAGAAAGACATGATAAAGATAAAGTAGAAAGAGGCGATTTAGCTTCATATGAAGGTGATTGTTATCTTGGAATTGATGCTGGTTCTACAACTACAAAATTAGTATTAATTGATAGAGATGGAAAACTTCTTTACTCTTTATATGGAAGCAATGAAGGAAATCCTTTAAAAAGTGTTATGGCAATGCTAAAAAAACTATATCATGTTTTACCAGAAAAAGCTGTCTTAAGATATAGTGGTGTTACAGGATATGGTGAAAAATTGATACAAACAGCTTTAAATGTTGACCTAAATGAAATAGAAACAATTGCACATTATACCGCCGCAAAAGAATTTGAGCCAGATGTTACAAGTATTGTTGATATCGGTGGGCAAGATATGAAGTACATAAAAATGAAAAATGGTTCAATTGACAACATTATGCTAAATGAAGCTTGTTCTTCAGGATGTGGTTCTTTTATAGAAACTTTTGCTAAAAGTTTAAATTTAGAAATCTCTGAATTTGTAAAAGAAGCTATAAAATCAAAAACACCTGTTGACTTAGGTTCTAGATGTACTGTTTTCATGAACTCTAAGATTAAACAAGCACAAAAAGAAGGTTATTCTGTTGGAGATATTTCTGCTGGACTTTCATATTCTGTTATCAAAAACGCTATACAAAAAGTTATGAAAGTAAGAGATGTAGAAACATTAGGAGACCATATTGTTGTACAAGGTGGAACCTTCTATAATGATGCAGTTTTACGTGCTTTTGAATTGATAGTTGGTAAAAATGTTGTAAGACCCGATATCGCAGGACTTATGGGTGCTTATGGTATGGCACTTTTATCTAAAGAACAATATGAATCAAACCTTGATATGGAATATAAATCTACTATTTTAAAAGAAGACGAGTTAGATAAATTAGAAATTAAAGTTACACACACTCGTTGTGGTATTTGTGAAAACCATTGTAAATTAACTATAAATAAATTTAGTAATGGACAAATACATGTATCTGGTAATCGCTGTGAAAGAGGAGCAGGAGCTATTACAAAGAAAAAAGATTTACCTAACTTAGTTCAATACAAATATCAAAGAATATTTGATTATAAACCTCTAGAAGAACAATATGCTACAAGAGGAACAATAGGTATCCCTAGAGTTTTAAATATGTATGAGGATTATCCTTTCTGGTTTACTTTCCTTACAAGTTTAGGATTTAGAGTAATTATCTCTGAAAAGAGTACTCGTGCAACTTATGAAAAAGGTATGGAATCAATGCCTTCAGAATCTGTTTGTTACCCTGCAAAACTTTCTCATGGACATATAGAAAGTTTATTAGAACAAGGTATTAAAACAATATTCTATCCTTGTATACCATATTCTAGAAAAGAATATGAAAAAGCAGATAACCACTATAACTGCCCTATTGTTATATCTTATTCAGAGGTTTTAAAGAACAATGTAGAGGATTTAAAAGCTCCTGGAGTTAAATTTATTAACCCATTCCTTCCTCTTGATAAGAAAAACCTTGTTAAGAAAATATTAGAATTAGATGAATTCAAAGAATATAACTTTACAAAAGCTGAATTAAACGAAGCTGCTGATAAAGCAGAAGCAGAATATCAAAAATGTAAAGAAGATATTAGAAGAAAAGGTGCAGAAACTGTTAAATACATTGAAGAGAATAACCTTAAAGGAATTGTCTTGGCAGGTAGACCATATCACGTAGATCCTGAAATAAACCATGGTATTGATACTTTAATTACATCTCTTGGTTTATGTGTTTTAACAGAGGATAGTGTTTCTGATAAAACAGAAGCCAAAAGACCTTTAAGAGTTGTTGATCAATGGGTATTCCATGCAAGATTATATGCAGCAGCTGATTTTGTTGGAAAACATGATTCTTTAGAATTAGTACAATTAAATTCATTTGGTTGTGGTGTAGATGCTGTTACAACAGACCAAGTAGAGGAAATTTTATCTAGCTATGGTAAAATGTATACTCTAATTAAAATAGATGAAGTAAATAATTTAGGAGCTGTACGTATTCGTATTCGTTCATTACTTGCTAGTATGAAGAAACGTGAACAAGAAAAAATAGAACAAAAAGCTAATGGTGACTACGGAATTCATAAAAAGATATTTACTAAAGAAATGAAAAAAGAATATACTATTTTATTCCCACAAATGGCACCTATTCACTTTGAATTATTAGAAACAGCTGCTAGAGCTTCTGGATATAACATAGAATTATTAAGAAATTGTACTCAAAAAACAGTAGATACTGGATTAAAATATGTAAATAATGATGCTTGTTATCCATCTATATTAGTTACAGGTCAAATGATTGAAGCACTTCAATCTGGTAAATATGATGTAAATAAAACAGCTTTAATTATTTCACAAACTGGTGGTGGATGTAGAGCTACAAACTACATTGGTTTCATTAGAAAAGCCCTAAAAGATGCAGGTTTTGAAAATGTTCCAGTAATATCTCTAAACTTTGTTGGTATGGAGAAAATGCCAGGATTTAAACTAACAGTTCCTCTTATCGAAAGATTATTTAAGACTGTTGTTTATGCTGACCTTTTACAAAAAATGTTAACAAAAAATAGAGCTTACGAAGTACATAAAGGAGAATCTCAAGCCTTATTTGATACTTGGATGGAAAAATGTAAGAAGTTACTTACAAAATCAACTAATAAAGAATTCAAACAAAGTATCTATGATATTGTTAACGATTTTGAAAAAATAGAATTAGATACGTCTGTAGAAAAACCTAAAGTTGGTATTGTTGGTGAAGTACTTATTAAGTATCATCCATTCGGAAATAACTATGTTGCAAATATTCTAGAAAAAGAAGGTGCAGAAGTTGTTTTACCTGACTTTATGGGATTTGTGAAATTTATGGCTACACACAAAATTACATTTAATAAATTATTAAATACAAATAAAACTTCATCTAAAATTAGTAAAATAGCTATTAAGTTAATTGATATCTTAGAAAAAGATGTTAAAATCGCTTTAGCAAATTCTAAAAAAGGATATTTACAACCTTGTGATATTTGGCATCTAGAAGATAAAGTTAAAGATATTTTGTCTATTGGTAATCAGACTGGTGAAGGTTGGTTTTTAACAGCTGAAATGATTGAATATATTGAGCATGATATTCCAAACATTGTATGTGTTCAACCATTTGCATGTTTACCTAACCACGTTGTTGGTAAAGGAGTTATTAAAACTATACGTAGTAAATTCCCTGAAGCTAACATATCACCTATCGATTACGACCCAGGTGCTAGTGAAGCTAATCAAACTAATAGAATTAAGCTTCTTATGACTGTAGCTAAAGATAACTTAAAAGCTAAACAAAATAGAAAGAAAGCTATAGATAATGAAAATAAGGAAGAAGAAAATATTTCTTCAGAGGAAAAAGCTAAAATTTCTGAAAATTAATCATAAGTAAACAGGTCAGTTTATACTGAACCTGTTTTTTATATCTATTTGACACATTATGTAAAACAAGTTATAATATTATAGTCTTATTGCCATACGGCAAAGCACTTTGAAATGTGATAGTTTACGAACAAAGGAGTACATCATGCGGAAGTTTATTACTTCTATCATCAAAAAACTCTCTACGATTCTAACTACAATTTTTGGCATATTGGTACTATTTGGCTTTGCAGGTATTACTTTACTCATCGCTTTTCCCATTTACGGTATAAGCAAGTTTGTTATTTTAGTACTTTCGATACAACCTATTTGCTCTTGGTTAACAATGGAAATAGCTGATAGTATACCTATAGGCTCAATAATATGGTTTATACTATGCTTTGTTTTTAGCCTATTTTGTCTTTACTTTACAGTTAAGGATGACTTTTTTGGCGGCTCTACTTCATCTTTTAATAGAGGATTTACTTCTACAACTACTAATGAAAATCAACATAGTAGTGATGGTGGTTTTTATGATGGTCGTGGAAATTGGAGACGTTGGAATGATGCATATCAAGATGCACAAGGCAATTGGAGAAATTCCGGCGATCCTTTTGTAGACGGTCAAGGCAAGATGAGAAGTCCTGGTGAACCTTGGCAAGACTCCGAAGGACATTATTATCAACCAGGCCAGCCATTTAGAGATGGTAAAGGTGTCTGGAGAAAATAGGTTATACAGCAATTAGCTATCACATTTCATCCCTCAGTAAGGATTATGCTTACTGAGGGACTTTTTATTTATTATCTAATTTTAATCATTAGTATTAATTAACTCTTTTGTTTCTTTTATATTTCTCTTCGCCTCTTTATAGCCTTCTTCATACATTTTATCTATTTGTTTCATATCAAGAAGTCCTATTTTATTGTATAATCTGAACCTTCCAATTCATATGAAGACAATTCTTTACTAAACAAACCTATTGAGCTACTTGCAACTTCTATTATATTTTTATCACCTTCATTATTTGCTTCTTCTCCAAAAGTAATATTTAAAACTTTTTTTGCTCCTAATTTTTTTAACTCCTTCCAATGTACATTCTTTCTAATTCCTCCATCTATTAATTTTATATCTTTATATTTACAAGGAGAAAATGCCACTGGATAACTACAACTTGATCTTACTGCCCTCCCTATCTCTATGTCATTCACAAAAACCGTATTATCTAAATCTATTTTTTTATTACACTCTGATGTAAAACAAACCACCTTGACATTACATAAATTAACACTTGGTATCGCTATTGTTTTTCTTGCATCTTGTATATTATATATCCCTTTTTTGTTACACACTTTTTTTATTAACTTTTCTATTTCTTTTCCTGAATTCAAGCCATCTATTATTATATTTCCCGTAAATATTAGTCCTATTATTAATTTTATTATGTTAAAAAATCAACATATTTTATCTTTTTACAATATTTCTTAAAGATCTTATATATTTCATCAGATGTAAATCCACAATCATAAAGACAAGCAACTATACTTTCCTGAAGATATATTTAAAATCTATATTTTCCTCCTCTAACGCTTTTATTGCTCCTATATGGACAACCTCTTACTCCCCCTCCAGCCAAACATAAACCATTTTCCATACAAATCACCTTATTTTATTCTATGTTCCATTTTTTTAACTGTGCTTTCCTATATAGAAGCTTGTTAATTGACATAATGTGGAAAAAGTTGTATAATAATAGTATGATATGCCATACGGCGGAGCACTTTGAAATCTGGTAGTCAAGAAAAGGAGTACATCATGAGTAAGTTTACCAACATTATTTCCAACGTCACGCACAAGATTCCCGATGCTCTTCCCGACATTCTTACTTATGTCGGTATCTTCTTCGGGGCCATCTTCTTTCTGGCAATCTTCCTGATTAGCTCAGTATTGATTGGAATCGTCATTTACGTTGCCACCAAGTTTCTGACTTTTGCATTTGACCTTCCAATTCTTAACCTGATACTGGAACCCGAGTTGTTCAGTGAATCTATTGGATCAATGGCTTGGCTCATCTTCTGTTGTATTATTGGCGGGGTTATATCTTTCTTTTCTTTCAAGAAAATCTAAGAAACCTATGTTTAAAGCAACAGGAAATAGCTTGAGTCCGATAGAACTTTTCCTACGATGGGAGGATTGCTAGAAACTATCATTTTTCAAAACTCAGCAGATCCAATTCTGCTGAGTTTTTATTTCTCTAGATTTTAAATAATTATTTTGTTATGCTTTCTTGAACGTTATTAATTTTTATGTTATATTTAATTTAGGAAAATTTGAAGGAGATTATACAAATGAATTATTACAAAATTTTAGAAGTAGATAGAGACGCTTCTCCTGAAGTTATAGAAAAAGCTTATAAAACTTTAGCTAAGAAATACCATCCAGACTTGCAAGAATCAAATATGAAACAAAAATTTGAAGAAAAGTTAAAGTTAATCAATGAAGCATACGAAACTCTCTCTAATCCGATTTTAAGAGAAAAATATGATGCTACTTTAACTCAAAATGAAATTTCAGAAGAAGATTTTTATAAATTAACACAGGAAAACCAGAATTTATATAGCCAACTTAATAATTTAAAACATAATACTACTTATAATAATAAAGAAAATAATATACATTTTGATGAGGAAATCCAAAAACAACAAGAATATCAAAATCAATACGAAGAACAATTAGAGTATGAAAAACAAATGCAACAGGCAAGAGAAAAAGCATATCATGATGCATATATTCAAGATTTGAAAAATAGAGGTTATAAAATTAAGTATAAAAAAACTCTAAAAGATTATATTAAAAATTTCACCGCACTTTTTATAACTGTAATTATTCTCTTTCTCCTTTGGCAAATACCTTTTATACATAATTTCTTTATCAAATTATTCGAAGAAAACCCTCTTCTACAAGCTATTTTTAATTTATTTAATTAGTCTATTAAAAAAACTAGAATATTATTTATATTCTAGTCTTTTTACATTATTTTGTTAAATAATTTTTCACTTTTTCTTTTTATAATTCTATCTATTATTATAAAAGCTAACATAAATATAATAATTTCTATTCCTAATGTTAAAGTAACATTTAGCTCTTGGAATATATTTGATAAATACATATATATAAGTATCATTATTATCGTTAGAGCATATTGGAATGACTTATTATCATTTCTTTTTACAACAGAATGCTCCGAGTTCCAATTCAGATAAGGCTTTTTCAAATCTACTAAAAGCATTAAATAACTATTTATCAGATTAATAAAAATTGATATTATAAACATTAATAGAATATTTATTAGCCCTATCTTTGGTATATAATAATAAACTATTCCTAAAACAACCATTGATACAATAACATTCAATAGTACTTGAACCACATTTTTATATAAAAATTGCTTATAATAGCTAACTGGTATATATTTCATAAATATAGCCGACTTTCCTTCTCTTGATATTGCCGTAAGCGAAATGCTTGATAAAGAAAACATACATTGTAATACTCCTAAAATTACACATATTACTTCTGTAGTAAAATTTAGAGAACCAATCTGCTCCCTTATTGTTTCGTTATTTTGAATGCCTGAATCAATAATTGGTATTAAAACATTAGTTATCATTATAACACTAATTAAAACCATGATAACTGGAAATACAGTTTGCATAAAGAAAATTGGTTGCTTAAATAACATTTTAAATTCCTTTTTTATATACTGTCTTCCAACTTTTGTTTTCCTACTTTTAATCTCCACTTGTTTTCTTTCGGCTAATTTCAATCTTCGTTTCGTTATTGTTAAACTCTTTAAAAGCATTTTTAAATAAAATTTTTCTCCTATTACTATAAAAATTATTAATGATATTACATCCAAACCTAATAATATAACAAGATATTTTACTTTTTCTAGTATTACTGTTCCTGTTAAAATTTGTACTAACGGTGTTATAAAATAATTCGTCTCTTGCAAGTTATCCATATTGCCTATTAATTTATCTTCTAAAAATAGAAGAAGTAATATTAAGATAATACTAACTACATTTTGTAAAACTGTCTTATTTTTTATAAATCCAAATATTTTCATAAGGATTATCGTAAATAACCCTATAATCGTTACAAATATTATAGGTAATAATATTAATAACAACAACATCCAAATAAAATAGTCAAAACCCGTATAATTTGAAACCCCATACAAGATAAGCGGAATTAATCCAAAGATTATTTCTGTCATATATGACATAAATACTACAGTATTAAACTTAGCTATCAATAATTCTTTAGATTTTATTGGTAATGGAAGTACAAATTCTAATTCTTTTGAAAAAAAGAAGATGTTTGCACATATTATAGTAATTTGAAACATTAACAATATTGTTAGAAACACTACATAAATCTTTATAAATGTCTCTGGAGCTCCTATTGATATGCACAAATGGATTGCTTTGTTACTAATATATATCATTGCAACTGATAAAATTATTAACATCCAGAAATATATAGATTTAGTATTTAATTTCTTTGTTTCTTTATTTACTAAATTTGTACTTTGATAAAAATCCTTAATAAATATTTTTGTCAAAGCTTTTATTTTACCAAACATCTTCTTCTCCTATTTTATTCTAAACTAAATGACATTACAAAGTCTGTTCCTTCTTTTAATTGCATAATAACTGTTAAATGTTTTGATTGTGCGGCACTTCCTGCTCCGCTTCTTATTGTCGTTTCATATATATATGTACTTCCTTCATTACTAATATCAACTTCTGATGCAGTATCAAGATTATAATTAAAGAAATTTGAATTTACATACTCTTTAAATTTATCTAAAGTATCAAAATTATTGTTTCTAAATGTTTCATCTAATAATTCATATGCATGAGAGTAATCTTTTGTATTTATCATTTGTAAGAAAATATATACATTTCCTTGTATTTTCTGCTCTGGTTTTAATTTACTATATTCCTCTTCATATGTACCAATTTTAATTGTATAGTTATCTAAAAGTATAGTGTAATCCCAAACTCCTTTTGCCCTTACTGTATAAGAAGTATTATAATTATCAACTAATATATATTCTACATAGTCATCTTTTATTTCTACGGAATATTGTGATAATACTGCATTTTCAAGTACAGTTCTATATCCATTTACATATTCTTGATAATCAGCAAAAGTTGGAAATCTTTCTTGTTTATATTCTTCGTCTATCATAGAATATGCTTCTTCTGGGTTATTTAGCTCTTTTTGCACGAAATCTTTTAAATACATTCTACACGCATCTTCCCCACTTATAGTAGTATATTCAAAAGTGTTGTTTCCATTATCGCTAATCTGTGTTATATCTGTTTCTAAGTTTATTCTATCTATATCATCAACATCACTTACTTCTTCTATTGTATATGTACTATTTTCATTATCTACTCTGACAATTAAGTATACATCCTCGCCATTTTCACCTATTTTTCCTCTTACAGCATAACTTGCTATTCTCTCTTCATTTAATATATTCATATCTTCTGCTATAAAGTTTTCATCTAAGTTGTTTTTTATACAATTTTCTACTGAAAAGAATTTCGTTGGATCGTTTAATTTTTCTGATGTATATTCTACATTTAATAGATCTCCTTCTCCTTCTGGTACATCCTTTGGATCTATATAACTCGGATTATTTCCTTTTAAACAGAACAACAGCACAATACATATAACACATATGATAAGGACTATTACTCCAATAATAATTATTAACTTTCGTTTATTCTCCATATATGCCTCCCTTATTTATATATTAAAAGAACTGTAATGCATATGTAAATGTATTTACATTATTAGAAATTTTTACTACGTCACCCGGCTGTGGCGCATGTATATATTGCCCATTTCCTATGTAAATACCAACATGTCCGCTTTTCCATAATATATCACCTGGTCTTGCCTCTGATACTGGTACTACTTTTTTAGCTTCATTCTTTTGTGTTTCTGATTGATGTGTAATTGAAATTCCAGCTTGTTTATAACACCATTGTGTAAGTCCTGAACAGTCGAAAGTATCTGGTCCAGCTGCTCCCCATACATATGAACAGCCAAGTTTTGATCTTGCGGCCTGAATTATTGCATCACCTGTTGCTGATGATCCTTCAGATGTTGATACATTAATTCCGGCATTCTTAAACATTTCTGTCATATAGTTGCAAGTATTTTTTATCCAATCATCTGGTGGTACACAATACATATGTGTTCCTGGAGGATTTCCTCTTGATATAGAATCAACTGTATATTGTCCATTTGTAAAATATTCTCCACTTATTAACTTAAAGAATGACTCTATTGAATCTTCCATTGTGTGATAGCTATTCCAATTTCCTTGTCCTCCATTTGAAATACTAAACATGTTATTTCCACCAATTGCAATATTTGTTCCCGCACTACTTTCTGTTATAGCAACTGCTGCAGCAAATACTGCATTAACATTATATTTTTCTTGACATTCTAGGAAGAAATCAGCATATTGTTGAAGAACACGATCATTACTATACCATGAAAAAGCTTGTTTTAATGTATTAAGATCTGTTATAACAATTTCAGATTGAGATTTTGTTGTATCTACTATGTAATCTCCTGCTCCTACAGATACTAATGTACCTGGATAGAATATACTAAAGTCAAATTCTGTTACTCCATAATCTATGGTTGTTGCTTTATATAAAAGGTACTTAGTTAACTCTAAAAATGGTTCTTTTATTCTATCATTTGATTCTATTATTTCAAATAGCCAATCTGCTGCAGATATTATACTACTATTATTTCTTTCATAATCCGGATCATTAAACAATGTTACAAAATTAGGTTCTTCTGAATCAGGATCAGTTTTTTCCTTTAATGATGGAGTTCCTGCAACATATTTTGTAGTCTCTATTGTATTGGTTATTGAATCTTTTATATTTATATATCTAGTATAATATTCAACTGTAGAATTAACTTTATAAGTTACCTCCGGAGGAGATGCTGTACTTCCACTACTTCCATTATTAGTTGTATTAGAAGTGTGACTTGATATATATCTTTGCTTTACACTTGATCCTAACCTAGATTTTTCTGCTTCTATTTCATCACATGTATATGTCTCTCCATATCCAGTACTTGATAATTCGTAATCCGTAGGATCCTTTGTGTTTTCACTTGTTGTTGTATTTGACGTTGGCGCATTATATGTAAATTCATTTTGATAATCTACAATCCATACATTTGCTCTTGTAACCGCTATATTAACTGTATTTGTTTGAGTTACAACTGTTTTGGTCGTTGTATAAGGTTGATCTGGTCTAGTTGGTTCTGGATCATGCTCATGTTCACCTACAGTTCCTGTTTCTGATATTCCTCCACAACTAGCTGTTATCGTAGCTTCCTTTACAATTGATTTTGTATGTAATGTGTAGGTCCACTGATCAACATCTGTATTTACTGTCAGATTATCATGAACCGTTATTTCTATATCGCTGTCATACACCAGATCTGCTAAGTCTAACACAAAACCTTTGCCTTCACCTACAACCAATAAGGCCCATAAGTAATCAAAAGGCATTGTATATGGTTTTACCATTGCTTCATAATTAATATCTGTTGTTGTCATACTATAACTAGTTGTATCAACTGGATCTACATTTGGATCGTCTGTTGTAACAGTAGTATCAACTTGCCTCCAAGTAGCAACTACAGCAACATAATTAGAATCATTATTACTCTTAGCAATACCTGCCGCACCCGCATCTGTAGTAACTATATATGAGCAACCTTTCATAATTTCACTAATATCCATCCATCCATTAAGAGTATCACTAGATGGATTAGATATATATACTTGTCCTTGTTCATTTATATCAACAAGTGCCATTAGGTGTCCAACATTTGTAAATATAGTAGCTGGCGTAACTGAAACTAACATTACTTTTCCATTTCTTAAGTTGTCTTGTATCTGTTCCGCCGTAGGATTATATGTGATTTCCGCCGTCATTCCTAAAGCTTCCATTTCTCCTTTTAACGGTTCTGCTCCAGTATATCCATATTTTGCGTTCATTTCAGCAGCCGTATCTGCTGGTGTATAGTTAAGATTTGTTAAACCACTGGCTAAAATCGCTAATGATGTCGGTCCACATCCTGAATCTGAAATTGTACCACTCCAATATGTATTATTAGCATATGTCCCTTTATACTGTTTGAATTGCTTATATGTAATTCCTGCTGATGATACATATTCTGAATCATATCCATCTCCACTATTTGGAATTTCTGTAGCTTCTCCTACATTTCCGTTCTCATCAGCATTTTCTTCGTTCTCTTTTTCTTGTTCTTCACTATCGCTTCCATCACTTTGTGTTATATTTGGATCGTCTGTTGTCCCTCTTGTTCTATTGTTGTCTTCCCAACCCCATCCAAGCCATCCTTGTTTTCCATCTAAAACATCTACTTGCCATGAAAGCCATTCTTCCATTGTAGAAACAATTATTCCTCCGGTTTGGCTATCTATTACCTTTCCATCACCTATATATATTCCTACATGTCCATATGGACCAATACTACCACTTCCTGTTCCATATACTGATGCGCCTATAGGAATTGCACTCATATCTGTAGATATTATATGATGTTTGGCCGCTTCATAGGCCGAACCATGGTTTTCTCCACAACGTGGTATACCAGCAATGTCATATACATCAAATACCCATCCTGCACATAGATTTTTACCCGGCCAAGGTGTATTATTAGTTGCTTCTATAATTTTTTGGGATATATCTGTCATTACACCTTCTCCTGCAGCAATTGCTCCACCATTTCCTGAAGATGTAGATGCTGCCGTTTGTCTCAAAGTAAAATGTGATAATGCATTATTTTTAGCTGTTTCACTACCAGTGCTATTATATTCATCTATATACCCTTGAAATGTAGCTGGATCAACATATGTCATTGTATATCTATTACCATCAGTATCTGCTCTTCTAATCTTTATAATTCCTTGTACACTATCTCCATTTATAACCTCATCCCAATTTATCTCTTCATCTGGGTTCGGACGAGTATCCGGATATTTAGTAATCATTTCCGCTTTTATTAATTTTGCCAATTCTTCTGGAGAATCCAAATAATCTGCTACACTACTTCCATTTTCTATTAGCTTGTCCCACAACTCTTGAGGTGTCATTGAAGTTGATATAGAACCGTCAGAACTTATCGTTGTATCACTAGAAAATGCCGAAGCACCATATGGAGCATTGCTCCAATCATCTTCTTTATAAGTTCCATCATCTATTGTTATAAAATAGACAAATGCTGATACTAAAACCAGTATTATACAGATTATTACAATTATAGGAAATAGTAAAGCCGTAACTGTTTTTAAAACTATTTTTCCTGCTTTTTTTGCCGCCTCTTTAAAATCTTCCATTTACTCGCCTCAATTCTTGTAATATATTTATCCTTTTTATACTTTTGCTTTAAGTTCTATTATTTCGCTTCCTTGATCATTGTATATTATTAGATTTGAAAAAACCATATCTGTTATGTTTGCAGTAGATGTATATCTACAATAAAATTTAATTGTCAATTCTCTTGTTGACCCTGAATCTATATTTAACATTGGCTCTGTTAATTCGTGAGTATAAGCAGGATAATGCCCATCTTTATCATTCAATAAATATAATGATTCTGTGTTACCCTTTCCATCTAACGTAATTGCCACTTTATTATTATTTGTAACTCTTATTGTATATTCTTCTCTATCCATATATGTATTCTTACTAATTACATCAACTACAATATTATTATCTTCTGTAGTCTTATTGATTTCTTCATGTCCAACATAACTATTTATATTTAATTTATAACTTCCGTCAACCTCTTCAACTGTAATATAATCCTGTTTTGAATATCCATTATTACTTTTTCCTGTAGCTAACATGTTTTCTGAAATTTTTACTCTATAAATATCTCCTACCCAGTTTTCTACGGAATATATCTTTTGCTCTCCACCAAATACATCTTGATAATAAGATTGGTTAAAAGCTTCTAAAGAATCATACATTTGCTCTTTACAATCATCCGTTAATAAATTATATGCAGCCTCTGTGTTTCCTTGATTACAAAAATCCATAAACTCTCCTATTACTTCTGTTGCGCTTTTTAATTTTTCTGTTGAAATAGTTTCTCCAGATACTACTGACTGCGTTGTTTCTATATCCACATTTGTTTCATTCTTTATTTCGGATATAATATCATTTTCCGTTGTTACATTAATATTTTCTATGTTATTATTAATCTTTGCTGTAAAAAAGTTCAATAATTGAATAATTATGATAAAAGCGGCAATAATGCCGACAGTTATCCATATCTTCTTTCTATGTTGGTTATACCATAATCTTATTTCTTGCATAATCACCGCTCCCTATATTTATTTTGTTTTCTTCTTATATTTATTAAATCTTTCTATTCCTCTCATTGTTTCTTTGCTAGCAGCTTGTGCCTGTTCTTCACTCAAATTAGCTTTCTCCTTAAATTCTCCAGCAAAGTGTTCTTGCCACTTCTTTCTATCCGGTCCTTTATATTTATCGCCAATTCTTTCTGAATATTTTGCATCTGCAATTGCTCTTTCTTGAGTTATTGAAGAATCATCTTTTCTCATTAACTCTGCTGTTGCTGCATTTTTAGCACTAACATCATTTACAATATATCTATTTATCGTTCCGTCTTCCTCCATTTTATCTCTTTCTTGTTTTGTAAATCCATTATCTTTAAGTGCCTTTTTGTATTCTTTTTTCTTCATTTTTACTAGTTGTTGTTCTGCATAATCTTTATATTTATCATCTTGCGCAAGCTGTCTATAATATTGTTCTTTGTCTAAATTAGTAGTTCTTTGTTGAGCTTGGGTCATAATTGGATCAACATTAGTTATACCTTTACCTGCCATATATCCTGCTCCTGCTCCTGCTGCTGTATTTTGAACTATATCACTTGGATCTCCTGATGCAATTCCTACCGCTGCTCCAATAGCACCTCCAGCAATTCCAGCTCCTACTCCTGCTATCCTAGATTGTGCACTAGCCACCTTCGAAGCAGCCCTTAGCATTTGTTCTTTGTGTGCTGCAGCTGCTACATAAGTTCTCTTCATTACTCTCTTAGGTGCTGATACTTTTTTCTTTGCTCTATCTTTCATTGCATCTTTTCCATAATGTGCTGTTTCTGCTGTATCTGCTGCTTTTAAAGCTTCTGGAGTTCTATCATCTAATTTAGTTTGTCTTTCATCAGCTTCCGCTTTTCTTGCATCTAGCTTTGCTTGTTCTTCATCAAGATAATTTTTATCTGTTTGAGTTGATGCTTCTTTTCTTAAGTCATCTAACGCTGCTTGATCTTCACCAATATTTTCCCTCTCTTCATCAATACTTCCTTGTTCCTCATCTACAGAAGGTAAGGCCGTTCCAGCCATTGTTTGTGTTGCGTCAACGTCTCCATCTAAACTAACTTGTCTAACTGATCCTCCATCGTCTGAATCTCCACCTGAGCCGCCACTTCCACCTGACTTGCTAGATATAGCTTTATTGCCACCACCTTTTGGTTTACCACCTAGAGAAGACAATTTGCTCAATCCTCCCATTACAAGAGCAGCTCCAGCTGCTCCGTTCAATGCACTTGGTGTGCTTGCTTTTTCGAATCCGAAAAGGCTTCTTAATAGTTTTTCTGCTGGTAGCATAAATCCTATTGCTACTATTGAATAAATAACATTTGAACCTGCTAAATCAAAAGCAGAAGTTACTAATATATAATATAATAACAAATGCATCGGTTGGATTAACAAGTTAAATATATATTCTCTGAACCATTTAGTAAAACCTTGTGCACTTCCATCATTTATTTTATCTATTGGATATGTAACAGCAACCATTGGTGCAATTAATGTTAAGAAAGCCATATACAAAACCCTTCTTAAATATTGGAATGTAAAATAAATCGTAAAAAATACCAATACTAAATAGCAAATAGTATATCCTACATATCCCCATCCACCAGTGTCAAATTGTAAATCTAATCTCAATTTTCCAAGTAGATTAGTAGGATATAGAACAAATGAAACATCGTCCTTATTGACATCTTGCGTACCATCTTCATTTCCTAAACAATTTCCATTTTCATCATAAAGCATATATGTCATATCATTTTCATTAAACCATTCAACTATTTTACCATTATCATCAACAGGGAATTTTACTGCAAATGCATTTTCATCAATACTAGCTGATACAATATCTGTTAGTTTTTGAACTAACGTTACGGAAAAAGCCATAATATAATGCATTAAAAATAGTAAAAGTAATCCAATAATCCAATCTTGTAATAATTGTCTATATTTAGCTTTATCTGATGCAAGTGTTGATATCAGCATTCTTATTCCTATGTATAAAAGAACTATCATCATTGCTACCAGTGCTATATTCCTTATTCCCACATACCAACGTGAAATTGTACTAGATAAATCTGCTGCTATATTTTGTCTAGAAGTTATTACTTTATTTCCATTATCATCTTCATAGTAGTATGATCCATCGCTATCTTGCTTTATTTCTATTGGAGTTCCAAAAAAATCCACATTAAATAATAATATTTTTCCTTGGAATATTTCTTCTGGGCTATAACTGAATACTGGTAAATATAATGTTTTGGGTACTTTTGTATCTTCTGGGAAGTTCGAAGCACTTACTTTAGACATTTTAGCACTTCCTGTACTAACAGCTACAGATACTACTTTTGGTCCTAACCAAGCTGTAACGCCAACTCCTAAAATTCCTTTTGCAATTCCCGCAATAATTGCGAATACTCCAGCTCCTGATACTATTAATCCAACAACTGTAGCAACAGCTGCTACTACAGCGACCGCAACTACTAATATACTTCCTAGAATTTCCCAAATACTTGCGTCTACATCGACGGGCATAATGGACTCATCTACTCCCATTATTGCAGATTGCATAATGGTTACAATTGCATCACCTAAAGATACTACCAATGAAAGTACAGGTGTCAATAATTTACCTCCACCTTCAACAATATTATCCGTTACTTCTGATCCCAGTGTTGGTTTTGTAATAATAAATTCAAATACTAAAACAAATATCAGCACAATTATAATCTTTGACCATATACTTTTATTTGTAAAAAATTTCATAAAGTTTTTCCTCCAAATTTAATTCTTTTTCTTCTTAGCTAATTCATTTAAGTTTGTCTCAATAAACTCAAATTCTTTTCTCGTTGGTGTAATTTTTAATATTGCTGTATCTGCTCCTACTTTAAATAGTCCTTCACCTCTTTGACAAGTTACTAAGAAATTAGCTTCTCCTTCAGAAAGTTTGAATACTTCTTTCAAATATTGTATTTCTGATTTATCTTGTGCTAAAAATAGTTTTGTATCAGAAGATGTCAAAACAGCTTGTGCTTCTGGTTTTTCATAGAAATCTTGGAATCTCTGTGAAATAATAGCTAAAGAAACATTTCTCTTTCTGGCACGTCTTGCCATTTTATTTAAGAAATCTACAGCTTCAGGATATGGTAATAACATCCAAGCCTCATCAACTAAAACCCTTTTCTTGGCTGCCTTTTTTCTATCCTCACTATTTTTCTTAACAAACTTTTCCCAAATCCATGAAAGTAAAATTTGTTGTGCAAGCGGTCTTGCAAATCTCTCCTCTAGTTGAGATATATCTAGATTTATAAAAGGCGCTCCCTCTAAAAGTTCAAATGTAGATTGTCCATCAAAGTATGCCATTTGTCCATCATACTCTCTTATATACTGTTTCATAACTTTTAGTAAATAACTATAGTGGAATTGATAATCTGGGTTTTTATTTTCTTGAGCTTTTGCCTGTAATCTTTTATACCAACTACCGATTGTTGGCATCTTCTTCTTTTTCTTAGAAAGAATTTCTCCTCTAGATATTGCTGAAGTATCTTGTTCATATAAGCTGTTAGGATTACTTGTTATACCTAGGGCTGCATATTCTTCAGCAACAGTTTCAGCTATAATTTGTTTTGTAAGCTCATTTACTTCTGTACTTCTTGTACTACCTTTTGCCATTGTAAGAAGACCTTGTGTAACGTCCTCTACTTTATTTTCTACACTTAAAACGACTCTATCTTTTCCTGTTATTTCATCTTTTACTGTTTCTGTCTCAATATCAAAAATGTTTATAACAGTTTTTGATGTAGGACTTATTACTACATTTATTCCACCTAAGCTTTCAGCAACGACTGTATACTCACCTTCAGCATCAAGTGCTAAACTTTCAATTCCTGATAATACTGATGATCTAGAAACTAAAAGTTTCATAGTTACTGATTTACCAGCTCCAGATTTAGCAAATATAACCATATTATAATTTGTTAAAGAACTATGGAAGTTGTCAAATAATATTGGTGTTCCTGTTTGTTTATTAAAACCTAATGGAACTCCTGATGGATGTCCTATCTCCGAAGTTGTAAAAGGAAATACTGTTCCCATAGAATTTCTATCGAATGTATGTGATTTAGTAATCTTATTATTCATAAGAGGTAAATTAGTCTGAAATGCTTCTTCTTGTATTCCCCATGCACTCTTTATTCCTACTAATGTTTTAGACATTTCAGAAGCTAACATTTTTGTTGATCTTTCCAAATCCTCTAAATTATATGTAAATAATGTAGCAACAACAGTTGCTTCAAATAACTTATTAAATCCTGCTGCAATTTCATCTCTTAATTGCTCTGCTTCTAATCTTTTTTGAGCAATTGTGCTTTCTCTGTTTATATTTCCTCTATCCGCTGCAACAATTCTTTCTGTCTCTAACTCATTTATTACTCTATTTAAATCATTTTGAGATTTTTCTTCTTTTATTGGTGTAATATAAATTGATGTGTTTATATCTCCGAAAAGATACATATCCCTAAATAATTCTGGGAATGTACACATTCTAGGAAGGGTTGAAACAAAGAAGCTTCTTGCATATCTTTTTGTGTTTGATATAATTTCTAAATGATCTATATTTGAAACATCTATTCCTGATGGGGCTATTAAGTCTTTTATTGTTGATCTTTTAAAGACATCATTTTCTAGTTCTTCATTAGCAAGCTTTTGTTCTTCTTGTAGTTTTTTACTTTTTTTCATGATTAACCCTCCTCTTCTTCAGTTTTAACAGTTTTTTTACGCGTTCTTCTTTTTGTTACTTTTTCTTTTGCCTTTTCTGCTACGTCGCTTCCCACAATTTCTTGATTTTCATCTATAATAATTTGTGCCATTTGTTTAATTAAATCATCCATTTTAGCTTCTTTTTCTCTTACCTTTTTTTGTTCTTCAGATTCTGCCATAGCTTCTCTTAAAGAATCATTTGCTAACATTTGAGCATCTCTTTCTATTTTCTTGTCAAGCTCTTGCATTCTCTTTTGTAATACATCTTCTCCTGTAGAATATAATTCATCATATCCAGCATTTAAAGCTTTATCTAAATCATAAATCTCTGCATCGTCTCTATTGTATGCAATATATAATAATTCAGCTAATTGATTAGAATCTAATATTTTTCCATTTACATTACAAACAGCTAATGCACTAATAATAGCTTGAGCTTTTGTATACAATTCTGAGAAAGCCATACTTCTAATTTCGTCTTTTCCATAATTATTTGTGTTAATATCTTCTGGAACATAATCAATAATAACATAATAATTTTTTCTTAGTATATTTCTGTTTAAACTCATTCTTTCTGTATTATTAACAAGATCTACACCATATTCATATAAGTTTTGCTCTCTTGTAACTTCTAGTTTTGCTTTGTTTAATTCTGCTTGACTATATCCCATATTTTGTTTTCTGTTATATTCCATTTGTTTTCTTAATAGTCTATCTCCAATTGCATTTACTCTTTCTTTATATTTTGTAATTCCGCTTTCAAGATTAACTGTTCTTGTTTGTACATATATTTGAATAGGATATCTTAATGTGTTTAAGAATTGTATAAAACCTTGTTCTACACTGTTTTTTTCTAATCCTGACATCAAATCATAGTTTACACCTTGGCACTCTATAACCATTAAAAACTTATTTCCATTTTTTCTTATGATCATGTTATCTTCTATTTTATCAAATTCCATAAAAGAAAATATTGATTGTTTATTATATGTAATTGGATTTACTTTTGATTGAACAGCTTTAGTAGTATTACTACTTTTAGATACTATTAAGTCATCTTGCTGCTTTTGCTTTTTTGGATTTTTAGTCTTTGCTCTTAACACTAGATATACCACTATTAAAACAAATAATATTACAAGCATTACAACTAATACCATTGTAAGTATATTACTTATTTGATCATTACTCATCCTTTGTATCCTCCTTTAGATAAATATATATTTTATTTTTATTCCTTTTAAATTTTATCCATCTTTTTATAACATCATCAATTGCTTCTCCGCCTGTTTTTTCAGTCAATTTAAATCTTTTGCTTTCAGGGATTTTAAATGTTCCTATACAAAACCCTAGTACCCCAAAAAGTACTACAAAAAATATCCCGACTACTGTCAATCCAATTGCGTTAAAAATCAAATAAAATAATCCTCCTATTAAAGCTCCTACTCCTGTAAAAGCTAAAGCTTTAGTGGAAAAAATATATAGTATTCTACTTTCTCCTTTATAATTTCTTGGAATCTCATATATTTGCATATCAAACCCCTCCCATTGGCATAATATCATATTGTATATATTATACCAGATTTTTTTGGTAAAAGCGACATTTTATCGCGTTTTTTTCTATTTTTAACAAAAATGTAATATAAATGTAATATAAAAAAAGCTACATTAATTAAATCTCAATATATACACAAAAAACATCGCCATAATTGACGATGTTTTCTATAATTATTTTTATTAACCTAAATTGAGCTAGCGAAGTTGAATACAACGCTTGCGATTGTTGAAGCAGCGAATACTAAAGCTGCACCAATTATGTAAGGTAATAATGTTTTCTTGTATTCTGCTTTTTCTTCTGCACTACCCATCATGTATTTAATACCTAATACAACTAATACTATAACTGATACTATAGAACCTATTGTTGCAACTATACTAATGATGTCTTGACCTAAATTATTAATTTTAGTTACGTTTGCATCTGAATTACCTGTGTATGCTGAAGGATCTGGTCCGACTGCTAATACTGGTGTAACAACAGCTACTAACATACAAGTTATTAATAATACAGTCATTATTTTAGATATTACTTTCAAGTTTTTCATATTACATCACCTTTTCCTTTCTAAATATTTATATATTAATCTCTTTGGTTAAACAAAGAATGTTAATAACTTAGTTCATATTAATTATACTACATTTATAAATCAATTGCAATATTATAAATTATTCCTGCGATAACTGAGCATCCAAATAATATAGTTGCTCCTATAAAATATGGTAGTAATGTTTTTTTATACTCTGCCTTTTCTTCAGCGCTACCCATCATATATTTTATTCCTAAGGCTATCAAAGCTACAACAGATATAATAGAACCTACTGTTGTTATTATACTAATTATCCCTTGTCCAAAATCATCAACTGTTTTTTGTGCACTACTTGGTAAATTAGTACCATCTACATCATTTAGTGAAAATCCATATATATTTGTACTACCCAATACAATTACAGATAATAGTAAAATTAATGTAACAATTTTTTTCTTCACTTCTATCACCTACTTTACATACTTGAAAAAACAGTTACTGCTAACTTCCAAATTCCAAAAGCTCCGAATACTACTAAGCAACTTACAGCGTATCCCAATAAAGTCTCTTTTAAATCTGCTTTTTCCTCTAAACTTCCTGTCATATACTTAATACCTAATACAATTCCTACCCCTACTGCTACTATAATTCCTACTCCTAAAAGTAGATTATATAAAAATTTTGAAGTATCTCCTAACGCAGATTCATTTATATCATATGTTGCCTCCCCATCTTTTATAAAGTCATCAGCATCACTCATAATATTATCCACTGAGAGATCCGAAGCAAGTTTCATTTCTTCTTTTGGCATACAGTATGCATTACTTTGGTATGCGAACAAAAAAGTTATAAAAATTAGAATTATTGATATAACTTGTAACTTTTTCATCATTATCACCTCTCAATTCTAATCAGTCAAAGATATTGCCACATCGACTATTATTGCAAGAATATTTGTTATTCCAAATACTAATACCGCACCTATTATATATGGTTTCATTGTTTGTTTATATTCTGCTTTTTCTTCTACACTACCCATCATATATTTTATTCCTATCACTGCTAATACTGCAACTGACACTATTGACCCCACTGTTCTTAAGAAACCTATTATTGTATTTCCTATACTTAGTAATCTATCTGCTCCAACTGCCTCCGTAGTACTATTTGGTTGCCAAGTAGCATCATCTGGGTCAAACTTTCCAGGAGCACTTCCTCCTCCGCCTCCTTGGGCTAGAAAAGCATAATTTATACTAGTAGTTGCAAATATTAGAAATATAAAAATTAATATTATTCCAAAAACTTTTCTTTTCATAATAACTCCTATAAAAATACTTTATCTCTTTTATTATACAATAATTTATCAATTTTTTCAAATTTTCAACAATTTTTAACATAATTGTAATATGATTGTAATATTAAAACATTTCTCACACAAAAAAATAATATAAAGTAAAATTTACTCTATATTACTTTTGGCGTAGGTGAGAGGGTTCGAACCTCCGCGCCGATTGCTCGACCTAGCAGTTTAGCAAACTGCCCCCTTCACCAC
>CALXXB010000011.1 GCA_944392525.1 uncultured Clostridia bacterium
CACAAAAACCAGAAGTATGGGAGGTAAAATAAGATGGCAAAAAAAGATAATATTGTTTTTTATGGTACAGGTAGAAGAAAAAATGCAGTTGCTAGAGTTAGAATAGTTGAAGGAACTGGAAAAATAACAATAAACGGAAAAGATATAGATGAATTTTTCGGATTAGAAACTTTAAAAGTTATCGTTAGACAACCTCTTACAGTTACTAACACGACATCTAAATATGATGTTATTGCAACTGTTAAAGGTGGAGGATTTACAGGTCAAGCAGGAGCTATCCGTCATGGATTAGCAAGAGCTTTAAATGAAGCAAACAGCGAATACAGACCAATCTTAAAATCAAATGGATTCTTAACAAGAGACCCACGTATGAAAGAAAGAAAGAAATACGGTCTTAAAAAAGCTAGAAAAGCTCCACAATTCTCAAAAAGATAGAAAATATCAAACCTTGGAATTATTTCCAAGGTTTTTTGTTTTTATCTATTTTTCATTAATTTCATATATTCTTCTTCTAACTTTTGTTTTTCTTTCTCATCTTTACAAATAGAAAGCTTAGAAGTAATCTCTGCAAGCTTAACCTCTAAAAGTAAATCATTGTTATTCACTTTTTTCTTTTTGTTTTCTTTATATTCTAAATACTTAGTATAGTTTCCTTCAAATTCCGTTATTTCTTTATTATCTATTATCATAATGTTAGTTGCAACATTATCTATTAAATTTCTATCATGTGTTACAAAAAGAATAGTTCCTTTAAATTCTTTCATTAAATATTCTAACGCCTCTATTGACTCTATATCTAGGAAATTAGTTGGTTCATCTAATATTAGGAAATTACTATTTGAAGTCATAATCTTAGTAAGTGATACCTTTACTCTCTCTCCTCCACTTAAAACTTCAACTTTCTTATAAACATCATTTCCTTTGATATTTAAACTTGCTAAAATATTCCTAATTGTTGTTTCATCTTGGTTTGTATCTCTTAATATGTTTTCTATAATAGTTTTGTTTTCATCCAAATTGTTTAAATCTTGTTTAAAATACGCTATCTTATTACTAGGATTTATTTTTATATTAGAATTACCATTTAATATCTCCTTAATTAAAGTAGTCTTCCCTACTCCATTTTTACCAATCAAAGCTGTTTTAGTATTTGTCAATATATTAAACTTTGTATTATCTAAAAGTATTCTATTACCAACCTTAAGCATTAAATTATCAGAACTTACAATATACTTGCTCTTTACTCTTAAACTTTCTGGCATTTTCATAAAAATATGATATTCCACATCAGGCTTTTCTTTTTCTTCCAATTTTTCTAGTCTTGTTTCTAAACTTTTTGACCTTTGTTCTACTTTTTCTCTTTTGTTTTCAACACCTCTTTTGTGAAGTCTTGCTTCTGAATTTCCCATTCTCTTTGGAGTCTTCCTCATAGACCTTGCTTCATTCTTCACTTTTCTCATTGAAACTTCTAATCTTTTCTTTTCCGTTATATATTGTTCATATTCAATTTTTTTCTTTTTCTGCTTTCTTCTTTTTGTATCTTATGTTTAGAATAGTTTCCCTTATATTTAGTAACTATTCCATTTTCTATTTCTAATATATTATCTACAACACTATCTAACAAATTTCTATCGTGTGAAATTAAGCATAAAGTTCCTTTATATTTTATTAATCTTTTTTTCAACTTTTTTATTTCATCAATATCTAAATTAGAAGATGGTTCATCTGCTAGCAAAATATCTGAATATTCATTTAATTTATCTTCAATTTTTTTCTTTGTTATTTCTCCTCCACTTAAAAAAGTATTTTCACCATTTAATTGCTCTATATATGAAATTTTTCCATTAACAATAACTTGTCCACTATCTAATTCTATTCTGCCTGAAATAATATTCAATAAAGTTGATTTTCCACTTCCGTTAATCCCTACTATTCCTATCCTATCTCCTTGATTTATCTTAAGTTCATTAATATCAATTATTTTCCTATCTTCATAATATTTCACAACATTCTTTAAAATTATTCTTTCCATATAAAAAATTCCTCCTTTAAATCATATTAAAGAAGAAATTTATTAATTTATAAAATATTAAATTAACTACTTATTAAAATATATTTTTAGGCATAACTAATAAATCTTCCAAAATATGATTACTCTTATTTTATTTCGTTTGATTTATTAGTACTGCTCATTTTTTTCACCTATTTAACCTTTCTTTTATACTACATTTTTATTTTACCATAATATTTAAAACTTATCAATATTATTCTACCATTTCTAAAGCATCACTTGCTCCATTTAAACCTTCTAAATTATAGTAATTATCTGGAATGTGTCCTACAATTACATTTTCAGCAAGTAAAACTTGATTTGTTATTTGTCTTTCTATATCTCTAAAAGGTGTTAAGACCTTTACATTACATACAACTTCTAAATATATTCTATGCAGCGTTTGATTTATACCTTGTGAAGTAAACTCACTTTTTAAAGTTGTTTCAACATTTCCTATTGAAGAAATCCTTATCTTTACTCCTGGTCCTCTTCCTGATAATAATTTCCATCCTGTAAAACTTCCGAAGTGCTATCTGTATATCTTCTCTTCCTTTGTTATCTAACTCTTCTTGTATCTTAATTGCTATTTTAGATGTTATCTCATTCATATTAGTCACATTTGATTTTATCATTGTTATATTATCATTAGCATCTTTTTCAACAGTAAACAAGTCTTCATATGTATAATCTTTCATGACATTTATTGCTTGTTCGTTTGAAACAGTAGTTGCTATTGATTTTGCTCTCGATTCACATAGAGTGTCAAAAATAGGATTAACTGCATCTAAAACATATTTCATTGTGCTAAAAGCAATCACTAAAATTATAATAATTGTGGCCATCTTCTTAGAAATTTTCTTGCTATTATTTCCTCTATTTTGAATAGCTTTTGGAAGCCTCAACCTTGGTCTTGAATATATTTTATACATTTGTCATACTTGGAACCCTAGTATAATGTGGTATAAAAAGTTTTTGCCCTGGATATATAACATTTTCATCTTCTATTCCATTTGTCCTTGCAATATCTTCAACAGTACTTCCAAATGCTTTCGCAATTTTCCATAGTGAATCACCCTTTTTTACTATATACATTATTATACTATAATCTTCCTCTTCTCTTTCTCCATTTGTTGCAATCTCATCTATAACATTTAAACTCGAAGTTCTATATGAATTCATCGCCATTTCTAAATCTATATTACAAGTAACTATTCCTCCATCTTGAACAATAAAATCTTGATTTAATACTTGTATTTCCATATTAGTAGATATCTCTTCTCCATTATCTAAATTATCTACACTATAATCAAATGGAATCTTTGCTGTCCTTGTTTCAACTTGTAAATCATTATTAGATAAAATAAAGTTTAGTTCTAATTCTCCTTCATATATAATCCTATTGTCTTTTTTATGTTCTTTTTCAATTCTAGGTATTACCTCTACATCTATTATACTTCTATCTCCCATTCCTTCTAAAGTTACTTTTTCTCTTATTTGTAATGTATCTTTATTAGACCTTTTATCTGTCATTGTTGTTATATTTCTTTGATTAAATTCCAATTTTTCGCTTGGACTATATAAATCCTGTATTAAACTAATTTCTTTTTCTTCATATACACATGCCATTACTCCTACTTCGATTTCTACATATATTGAATGTTCCTCAACAGAATTTGGTTTTAAAACTATATTTCTTATTTCATAGTCTACATCACAAATATTCTCTTCTGTTACATCTGGTATATCAATAAATCCTACTACTGGAACTCTTGCCATTACAGTTCCTATTCTATTATCTTCTGTTAGATACATTATCTTTATTTCTGCATCTGATTTTGTAAGTATCTTATTATAACTAATCTTCACATCTTTGTTAGTTATATTTACATTTGCTTTTAATATCTCTGCTAAATTATCTTCATTGTTTATATTTATTGTATCTTTTGCAAAAATTTTGTTTTCTCCCATTCCAACAAGAGAATTTACCATTAAATTTTCTTGCAATGTTTGTATTCCATCGTTATTTGGAATACTATTTACAATTGCAACATCTTCATTAGAATAGACCTTAACCTCTATTTCGATTGCCGCCTTTATTCCCACTTTTCTTCCATTTATTACTTTTGCTTCTATGCTTTTTAATTTAGTAGTTACTCTACAATTCATTTCTTCACTTGCATTCGCCACTTGAATATTTTCTGAAAAATCTAAAGTAGTCGTAAGTCCTCTTACTTTATCATTTTCGTCTTCTGCCATATACATTATATATGTATTAATATTTCCATCAATTCTAACCTTTCCTTCCAAAACTTCCTTTTTATAAATACAAACTACCCCACTTGTACAAATTGTATTCAAAATATCTGGTTTAGAATCAGGAACTATCATATCTCCTTCTACTAATATTAGTTCTGCTTTTGTCGCTACTAATTTATTTATAGATAAACTTTCTTTTATTGTTTCCACAACCATTTATTTACCCTCCTTTAATATTCTTTATTCATATATATTAAAGTGTAAGGAATTTTATTCAACAAAGCACAAAAAAAAGCAGAATTAATTTTCTGCTTTTAATATTTATAATGACGTTTTTCTTGATTTTGGCTCTGGTGCTGGTGGAATTAGTGGTGAATATGACTCACCATCAAATACTTCGACTTCTACTGTTCTTGTTAAAACATCTGTATAACTATAAGTTACATTTCTATTATTTTCCTCATATTTTACTACAAAAATATTTGGATAAGCTTTTTCTATTGTAGCTTCTTTCTCAAAGGCTTTGCTTCTTCCTAAAGAACCTTTTACAATTATCTTTTGTCCTTCCTTTTGTAAGATATCAGTTTTTAGATTTGCTATATCTGATCTACAAATCATGCTATCACCTTCCCTTAAGATAGCTTGATTATAGCATTTTTAGCGTTTTATGTCAAAGAACAGATTTTCTTGTCGAATTTCTGTATTAGGCTATTTTCAACACTTTTGAGTTTTATTTTTTCTAAGATTACAACTATGTTACATTTGTATTACACAAATATTAAGTTGGTTTATTTTTATAATCAAATTAACTTTTTAATTTTCCATTAGCTCCAATTCCACTAACTCCATCTTTACCATCTCTTAGCTCATATGCTATATCATCTATTGTTATATATTTATATTTTTCCGTAGTCGCTATTTTTTCAGCTACTAACAATGGATCTAAAAAGTCTATTAATATTCTCGCAGGTGAAGATGCAAAATTTGCTCCTGCAGATATCAAGGCTTCAAAATAACTTTGACATGCTCCTGCAAATATTACTAAATTTTTTTGTTTCTCCTTATCGTATTTTCTTGCTTCTTTTACTGTTTCTATAAAATATCTAGAATTTCTATAATTATAAATGTCATTATATCTACTTCCTCTTTTTAGCATACCATCATGTCCTGTAATTACTAAAATATCTGGATTATATATTTCTAATAATCGCCTTACAATTTTTGGTTGTTTATATTCAGGAATGTTTTTTACAACAGCATTTAGTCCTACTTTTTTATAATAATTATAGGATTTCTGACTATATTTTCTATCACCATCTAGATGAAGTATTTTTCCAGAAACTATTTTTTCATTACTTCTTTTTTTCCATTCTACATTTACTCTTTTTTCTAAAGATTTATTTAAGTCATTTAATCTATTCCTTATTTCTTCTTTAGGTATAATTTCCAAATCTGATATAGGACTATCTGCTTCTATTCTTTCTACTAATCCATTTAATATAGCTATTTTTTCATTTGTCTTCTCTAGTATATGACTAACTTTAAAGTAAATATCTTTATTATAAGATTTTCTTCCTACTATATCTCCTTTTCTAATTTCACTCATTTTGCTTCACCTCATAAAATAGGGCTATTATATTTTATGTCTTATTTTGTAGAAAAGTGATATTTATAATTTTAATGTCCATATTTTCTTTTTGTAGCCAATCCTCCCCTTATGTGTCTTTCTGCTTTATTTTCATCTAATACTACTCTTACCTCCTTTGCTAAAGCAGGATTTATCTTTTTTAACCTTTCTGAAACATCTTTATGTACTGTGCTTTTACTTATCCCAAATTTTTTAGCTGCTCCTCTTACTGTATCTTTTGATTCTATAATATAATGTGCGAGTATTACACTACGCTCTTCTATTGATATACCTTTCATACTGCTCTTTCTCCTTTTATTTCAAGAATACTTTTGTTTAATTGTATTCTTCTATTTTGGTTGTTAGAACTCATATGTTTTTTAGGACAGGTACAAAAAAACATATGAGTAGTCAAAAATACAACTTATAATTTACATTTTAAAAACGTTATAAGTCATATTTTTTGTTGTTTTTTGAGCCATCCTAAAAAACAGCAAAAAAATATGACCTATTTATAGGTCATACTTGTTTCATTATATTTCTATTTTTCCTCTTTTTTGTTTCCATTTCTCATATAAATTCTCATATTTTTCTTTATTTTTAATATCTCCAATATCATCATAATGTTTTATCAATTCATCATAACCAAAATCAGTAAGTAGAATATGGTTATTCTTTTCTGCTAAATCCATTACTTCTGCTAGTTTATCAAAATCAGGTCTATAATAAATATACCAATTTTGCATGCACATATAAGGCTCATCCTCATCTGGATTTTTTCTTATATAATCTAAAACTATTTTTCTTGCTTTTTCTTCTTCTCCAATTCTAAAATAACTATCTGCAAGTTCTATTAAAATAGTTTGTGAAAGTTCTTTATTTAATTCTATATTATTATCTATTTTACTTAATATTTCAATTTCATCTTTTAAGATTTCATCATCTAATTCACTATAATATTGTAATAATTCTACAAAATCATCAATCATATTGCTTGCACTACTACTATACTCTTTTAACATATCATCTATTACTTTTATATCTTTTAAACTTTTTTCTTTCAATATTTCTATCATTACATCTATCATTTCCTGATAATATTCTAATATTTTCCTATCAACAACGCTTAATTTTTGTTTTGCCCCAAATTGATATGCTGATGTTCCTTGTAATGACATACTATCTATTTGTTCATCTAATCTAATTATTTTTTCTAACTTACTATCCATATTCCTTTTCCACCTTATTCTACATTTTTCTTGTTATTATAAATCCTATCTAAAAATTCATCTGGATATGCTTTATCCAAAAAAACATCTAAATCATTCTTAGGTCCGATATTTTCTCTTCTTTCTTGTTGTCTATTTGCTGCTAAAGCAGATATTGTAATATCAAATGTCATAAACAATATCAAGAATACTGTTAAAACTCTAACACTTTTTTTATAAATAAGTGGTTCTATTTTTTCAAGCCATGGATATACAACTTTTAAGAATGCTACTGCTATTATTCCCCAATACACACAATATAGTAAACAAATCCTTCCATTTAAATTCAATAGAAATTTACTGTAATCCCAAGAAATAGTTCCAAAGAATGTTTCTTGAAAGAATGAGCATAAATATTCTAAAACTCCGCCCATTATCATTCCTGCGAAAAATGCATCTTTTGGTTCTTTATATTTAGTAATTAGAAAATAGTATGCAACTGCTCCCATTCCATATACCTGTATAAAAGGTCCATATATCAAACCTTGTCTAATTACTAAGGTTCTTGTGTATACTGTTGAGTATAGCATTTCTGCTATAAAACCAAATACGCTTCCTATAAGAAAAATCCAAAATATTTTTATTATGAAATTAATTACTTTTGATACTTTATTTTCCTTCATCTATTTCCCCATTTTTTATAATATCTTTTATAACTTCACCTGCAATAATTAGTCCACAAACAGATGGTACATATGAAATACTTGCAGGAGTTTTTTCTTTTATGACTGGTTCTTCTTTTGAGTAAACTACTTTAACATCCTTTATATTTCTTTTTCTTAATTCTTTTCTAATTGTTCTTGCTAAAGGACACACATCTGTCTTACTAATATCTGCCACTTCAAATTTAGTTGCATCCAATTTATTCCCTGCTCCCATCGCTGATATAACAGGTACTCTTTTTTCCTTTGCTTTTTCTATTATATTTATTTTTGTTTTTACTGTATCTACTGCATCTATTACATATGAAAAGCTTTCATTAATCAATTCTTGTTCTTCAAAATCTAGATTTTTAGGATTATAAATCTCTACATTTGCTTCAGGATTTATTTCTAAAATTCTTTCCCTCATGACCTCTATTTTACTTTTTCCTACTGTTTTAACATTGCTATGTATTTGTCTATTTATATTAGTTACAGAAATTTCATCTGGATCAACTAATACTAAATTTTCAACACCTGCTCTCACTAATCCTTCTACAGCAAATGAGCCAACTCCACCTATTCCATATATTATTACTTTTGCATCTTCTAATTTTCTTACTCCATCTTTTCCTATTAACTTTTCTGTTCTATCTTTCCAATTTTCTTTCATTTTTTCTCCACTTTATAATATTCTACATTTTGATTTATTATAGCATAGTTTTAAATTATATGCTATAATAGTTATGTAATTTCTTTAAAATGTTGGGAGAGTAGGATATGATAAGGATTAGTAATATAAAAATATATGAAGACTTAGATGATAATCATTTAATAAATTTTATAGCTAAAAAATATAAAATATCAAAAGAAGATATTCTAGAATGGCATATATCCAAAAAATCAATAGACGCTAGAAAGAAGGACAACGTCCACTATAACTATTCTATTGATTTAAAGGTAAAAAATGAAAATAAATATAAGAAATTTGATAAAGTAAAAGAAGTAATTTTACCAAATATAAAAATTAATAATCTAGATACTAAAAAAGCTGTTATAGTTGGAAGTGGTCCTAGTGGTCTATTTGCTGCTCTTACTTTAATTCAAAATGGTATATCTCCTATTGTTGTTGAACAAGGCTCTCCAGTTGAAGAAAGAGAAAAACAAGTAGATTTATTTAGAAAAACTGGTAAATTAAACACTCTATCAAATGTACAATTTGGTGAAGGTGGTGCAGGAACTTTTTCAGACGGGAAACTAACAACTGGTATCCATAGCCCATTTTGTAAAAAAGTTCTTGAAGAATTTGTGAATTTTGGAGCACCTGAAGAAATTTTATATTTAGCAAAGCCCCATATTGGAACTGACAAATTAATTAAAGTAATAAGGAATATGAGAGAATATATTGTCTCTAAAGGAGGAAAATTTTTATTCAATACTAAAGTTATTGATTTTAATATTGACAATAATAGAATTACTTCAGTTACTTGCAAAGACAAAAATTCTACATATGAACTATCTGCCTCTCACGTAATTCTAGCAATTGGACATAGCTCAAGAGATACTTTCCAAAAGTTATACGAAAAAGGAATAAATATGGAAAAGAAAAACTTCTCTGTTGGAGTTAGAATAGAACATTTGCAAGAAAAGATTAATAAATCTCAATACGGAGATAGTAAATTACAACTTTCTCCTGCTACATACAAACTTTCATGTCATTTACCCAATGGTCGCTCTTGTTATACATTTTGTATGTGCCCAGGTGGTGTTGTTATTGCTTCTTCTAGTGAAGAAAACACAATCGTTACAAATGGTATGAGCAATTTTTTAAGAGATGGTAAAAACGCAAACTCTGCTGTTTTAGTTAACGTTACACCCGAAGATTTTAAAGACTCTTCACCTCTTGCCGGAATCTATTTTCAAAAAGATTTAGAAGAAAAAGCTTTTAAATTAGGTGGCTCTAATTATTTCGCTCCTGTCCAAAGAGTAGAAGATTTCTTAAATAACAAAAAATCAGAATTTATTGGAGAAGTTGAACCTAGCTATTTACCAGGTGTTACTTTATCTAATTTACAAGAAATTTTACCTGATTTTGTAACAAGTACATTAAAACAAAGTATACCTTATTTTGATACTAAATTAAAAGGCTTTGCAGACCCTGACAGCATTTTAACAGGAGTAGAAACTAGAAGTTCATCACCTGTTAAAATACCAAGAAATGAAAATTTAGTTTCTAATATTTCAGGATTATATCCTTGCGGTGAAGGCGCAGGTTACGCTGGTGGAATTATGTCAGCAGCTGTCGATGGAATTAAATGTGCTATTGCAGTTTTAGAGAGTTAAGCCTTAGCTTAACTCTCTTATTCCTTCTTCTATACTTTCTACTAAAAAATCCACATCCTCTTTAGTATTTTCTTCTCCAAAAGTCACTCTTAATGCTCCTTTTGCCATTTCATCGGACAATCCTATTGCTTTTAATACATGTGATGGTGCTGAATCACCTGATGAACATGCAGAACCACTAGATGCACATATTCCTTTAGCATCCAGTTTTAGAAGTAAACTTCCTGCATCTATTCCTCTAAATGAAAAATTACTATTGCTTGGAACTCTTAAATTTCTAGATCCATTTAAAACAGCATTAGGAATTCTCATTTCTACTAAATTTATATAATAATCTCTTAAACTTTGTAAATATTTCATGCTTTCATCTAACCCTATTCTTGCAATTTCACATGCTTTTCCTAATCCTACAATTCCTGCAACATTCTCTGTCCCTGCTCTTCTATCTCTTTCTTGATGCCCTCCATCTATTAATTTTTCAATTCTTATTCCATTTTTTATATATAAAGCCCCTACTCCCTTTGGTGCATATAATTTATGTCCAGATAGAGATAGCATATCAATCCCCATTTTCTTAACATCTATGGGAATATGTCCGACATGCCTGTACGCTATCTGTATGAAATATTATATTATACATTTTAGCAATTTTTGAAATTTCATATACAGGCTGTATTGTACCTATTTCATTATTTACAGACATAATACTAATTAATATAGTATCATTTCTAATAGCTCTTCTTAATTCTTCTAAGTCTACTATTCCGTTTTTATTAACATCTAAATAAGTTACTTTAAATCCTTGTCTTTCTATTTTTTTACATGTATGTAAAACTGCTGGATGTTCTATTTTAGATGTTATTATATGTTTTCCTTTTCGAGAATTTGCATATGCTATTCCTTTTATAGCCATATTGTCACTTTCTGAACCACCACCTGTAAAATACACTTCATTTGGCTCACAATTTATCAATGAAGCAACTCTTTTTCTTGATTCTTCCATTCCTCTTTTTGCTTCTCTTCCCAAACTATATAATGATGACGGATTCCCACATTTTTCTTGTAAATATGGTAACATTTCATTCAAAACTTCTTCTTTTACCATCGTTGTAGCAGCATGGTCAAAATATCTAATTTTCATAAACAAAATCCTTTCTAAAAATATTTTTTATTATATTATTATTTATTATATTCTTTACTCTTTTAAAACTTGTTTAATTTTTTCAATATTTTGAATAACCGTATCATAACCATATTTATAACAATTATCTAATTTTTCCAAGTCAAATAGTCCTGTCTTATCAGTCTTTACTGTTAGTATTAAATCACTTGTTCCTAAACCGTCTTCTGAAATTTTATTTCCCATAATATCTAATGTTCTCATTGTAAAATCCATAATATTACTTTCTTCATTAACGTCATCAGCTTCAAAATTTATTGCAATTACTTTATCCGCTCCTTGTTTTCTAACCTCTTCTACTGGTACATTGTCCAATACTCCACCATCATAAAAACTATGTCCGTTAAACTCACACGGACAAAATATAGCGGGGAAACTGCTACTTGCTCTTACGGCTTTTCCTATTGGTATATCTGTTATATATCTACTACCATCTTCTCCCAATGGCACTTTATTTGTAAATATATACTCTCTTGCTTCTTTTACATCTACTGCTGTTATTACAAGTGGCATATTTGTTAATTCTTCAATTTTATTAATTCCTTTTCTTAAAGCTAATTTATCATATACTTTTTCTAAACTTTCACCTGTTTTTAAGCCTGTTACTTCTACTTTTTTATTTTTTAAATAATTTTTAAATCCTGAAAATACATAACTAGAATTTAATCCTACTATTTCTTTTGAATACATTTTAAACGCTTCATATATATAATAAGGCGAAAAACCGAATAGCATATAATGATGATACTAACGCTCCTGAACTTGTTCCTCCTATTATATCTATTTTTATATTATTATCTTCTAATGCTTTTAATACTCCCGCATGAGCTATTCCTCTTGTTCCGCCTCCTGATAATGCTAAACCTAATTTCAAAATACCACTTCTTTCCTTTCTATTAGTATTTACTTATTTCTATTTTTTAAACGTAAAAAAAGTTACTATTTTTCATAGTAACTTTTCTATTTTTTATTCGTTAGATGTATTATTATTTAAATCTGTATAATAAAATTCTCCAAAACCATATTGTACTCTATAATAACTACCTATGAAATAAGGTTCTGTCTCTTCATTTAACGTATATGTTGGTGCTAATACTTCTTCACCTGCTGAATTTACAACTCCCCATTTTCCATCTAGTCTTACTCCTGCAAATCCATATTCGTTAAATTCCGTAACTTTATCATATTTTGCTTCTACGACAATATTTCCATTCTTATTTGCAAATCCCCATTTATCATTTTCTTTTTTAGCAAATAATGTGTTGTTTGGATATACTTCTGTATTATTTAACTCTTTACCATCTTTATCAAAATATTTAGTATCAAGTTCATTAGATATTTTGATGTAATTTTCTTTAACCTCAACATTTGCATTTGTCATCTCACAAACTTGAGTCATATCTTTTGAATATAACCTTGTAGTACTATCTGCTGTTGTAGTTGCTTGTATAACATTTGTTCCTTCTATTTTTTGAAGTGCATCATTATTTAATTCTATCTTAACATTATCATCATCATCAATTACACCCAATTTAGATTGTTCATTACTTGCGATAAAGTAATTGTCAAATAAATATTCAATATAGTTATATTTTTCTTCTATAACTTGTTCACCTTCATCATTTATTACTCCATATTTTGTTCCATTACTATTATCAATTCTTATTTTATATTTTTCGTTTGAAGTATTTAATATAGCTATATTTCTATCTATATTTACTTGTGTTCCATCACTATTATACACTGTAATTCCTTGACTATTTTGTGCATACAAGTATATTCCTGTAATATCTATTTGACTATATTCTGTTGGTACAATTACATTTCCATCTAAATTTGCAATTCCAAATTTTTTACTTTTTTCTATTGTGAATAATTTGTTGCTCTCATCATATTCAATAGATTGATACTCATTAGGAATCAATTCTTCATCATTTTTCATAACTCCATATTGACCATTTTTTGCACATAATATATAAGCATTTTCATCATCTTCAATTCCTATTACTCTAGAAAGCTCATTATATTCTGGGTCTAACAATAATTTTCCATCATAATTAATATATCCATATCTATATCCTTCATCTGTTGTATTAGATATAATATAACCTGCAAATTTATAATTGTTTTTAGACGTATAATATCCATCTACTGAAATTTTATCATATTTAATATCAACTAATTTATTACCTTTGATATTAATTACTCCATATTTTTCATCTTGCTTTACTAACAATTCCCCTTCTTTATAAGGTAATCCCTCAATTGATTCATATATTGGTTTTGTTATTTCTTTTCCTTCAAAATCAATAATTCCAAATTTTCCATCTTTCTCATATTTTAATACACTTTTTTCATACATCAAATCACTTGAAATATTTTGTAATTGTATTGGTTGTACATTTTGGTAATCTGTTAGTATCTCTTCTTTTCGTTCATTTAGAACTTTTGTACTATCACCTTCGTAACACACATATAGAGCCTTTTCAGGATTTGGAATTATTACATTATCAAATTCAGCATCAATTATTGTATTTCCACTTCTATCTATTACTCCTGATAAATTATCCTTTTTTAATACAAAGTAATTATAAGTACTTACCTTTTCTACTTCATATTCTCTACCATTTTTGTATATAAAATATACAGAAACTCCAACAATAATTGCTATTAATATTATTGCAATTATAATGTTACGAATTATAAAATTTCTTTTCATATTAAAATCCTCTCTATTCCTCTTCTTTTTCTTCTTGTTCTTCGTTATCTTCTTCAATATTATTTTTACAAGCTTTTACTTTTATTATTCTTTTATCTTCATATTCTTCAATTTTATAAGTTACTCTTTCTGTTTCAATTATAGGATTTTCTTCATCTTTTGGTATTCTTCCCATTTCTTCTTGTAAATAACCTGAAAGTGTATCATAATCTCCTTCTGGAATTTTTGCATCTAATAATTTATTTACATCATAAATTGGAAGACTTCCTGATAATAAATATGTATTATCATCTATTTTTTCATATTCCTTTTCTTCTTTATCATATTCATCATAGATATCCCCAACTAATTCCTCTAAGATATCTTCCATTGTAATTAATCCTGCAGTTCCACCATATTCATCAACTATAATTGCAATTTGTGTTTTGTTTTTTTGTAACTCTTTAAATACTTCGTTTATTAATCTATTTTGTGATACAAAATATGCTTCTTTAACTACATTTTTTACTCTAAAAGATTTCTTTCTTATATTTTTTAAGACATCTTTAACATATAATATACCTTTTACTTCATCTATTGTTTCATCATATACAGGTATTCTACTATAACGGAATTCTTCTTTTTCCAATTCATCCATTAATTCATCTGTACTGATGTTTATATCTACTGCAAATATATCTTTTCTGTGTCTCATAATTTCAGATACTGTTATATCATTAAATTCAAAGACATTATTTATTAATTCTTTTTCTTCCTCTTTGATGTTTCCGCTTTCTTCACCTTGGTCTACCATCATTTTAATTTCTTCTTCTGTTACTTGTTCTTCATCTGTTTCAGATACACCAAACATTTTTGATACTGTGTTTGTAACAAAAGTTAATAATTTTACAAATGGTGATGTCAAAATAAATATTGCTCTTATTATACCAATAGTTCCAAATGATATTTTTTCATAATATTTCATTGCTAATCTTTTTGGTACTAATTCTCCAAATACTAAAGTAAAGAATGACAATATAATTGTAATTAATACAATTGATATACTGTTCCATACTGTTAAGCTAAAAAATGGCATTAGATTATAAAGAATTGGTGATAATCTTGCCGCAAATGCGTCTGATGCAAACGCACTTGATAAAAATCCTGCTAAAGTGATTCCTATTTGTATTGTTGCTAGGAATTTACTTGGTGATTTCAACATCCCTTCAATTTGTTTTGCTTTTTTGTTTCCTTCTTTCGCTTGTTTTTCTATTTTAGCGTCATTTAGTGAGATAAAAGCGATCTCACTTGCTGCAAAAAATGCATTAATAAAAATTAGTATTACTAAAACAACGAGTTGTGCTAACATTAAAAAATCTACTCTCCTTTTTTATAAAAATTTTACATATATATTGTACCAAAAACAAACTATAAATTCAACTAATCTTCAAAAGAAAATCAAATAGTAACTATATAATAATTACTATTTGATTGCTTTCTCTTACATTCCTGTTACTGGTAGTTTTTTCACTTCTAAACTTTTTATTTCTTTACTTGTTTGTTCCTTTGTTTCTATTTCTGGTACATCCTCCTTTCTATTATTCACAGTAACAGTAACTTCTTGATTTAATTTTGTATCGACTCTAATTAATTGATCATAAAGTTCATAACCATCTATTGTTTTAGTTTCCTTTAAATAATAAGTTCCTGGAACTAAATTTGATATTTCTATTTTACCATCCTCATTTGTTTTCAAATCAGTATAAACTATATTTTTATTTTCATCTAATAATTCAAATTCCACTCCTTGTAAAATTTCTCCACTTTCCTGGTCTTTTTTTACAACTACAATTTTTGTTTCATTTTTGAAATATAAATCACTTATATTTCCTGTCCCATCCTCATATGTTGCAGCAGTTAAAGCATAATCTTGATAACTACTATTAGGTGCTGTTCCATATAATACTGGCTTTGTTTTCACTTGTGCTTCTACAGTTAAATTAATTTTACCATCTTCTGTTAATGTTTTTATAGGAAGTAATATTTTAAATTTTTCATCTGGCATAAATTCTGTTTTTTCTTGATTATTTTCATCTGTTAACTTTACTCCTTCCAATGTACTTCCATCTTCTTTTGTTATATTTATTTTATAGTTAGAAATTTCTGCTCCCGCATTTACACTATAGGTCTTTGATACGTAGTTTTTGTCTAATTCATCTTGTTTCCATTCATCATTATTTTTACTTATTGTTACAGTACTAGATATTTTGGTTTCGCTAGAATTTTCGGCATCATTAATTATTTTTCTAAAAGCATTTAAAGTCCTTTGTCCCGCTTCTCCTATTGCACCATAGTCATTTGGATTATGATTATATAAATAACAATAAACCGCTTGCTTTGTTGCAGTAAAAGCTTCTTCTTTATTGGCTACTCCTAATTCTTCTATTGTTTTATATGGATATCCATTTATAATTCTTCTCCATAATCTGACATCATTTATAGCTCCACTTACAGAGACCGTATATTCTTGTGTTTCTGCTCCTGGTTTTGATGCATCTAAGCAATATGCTGGATAATGTACACCTCCTTCTGTATACTCAACATAGCTCACTTTTATAGGAGAACCTTTATATGTAAGTAAACTTCCACAATCTCCTACTAAATATATATGTGCTGAATCAACATTTCTAGCATAAACAATATTTGTAAATCCTAAGAAACTCATTATTAATGATGACACTAGTATAAATACTTTTTTTATTTTATTTTTTATATTTTCTTTTTTCTTAAATTCTATTAGCTTATTATTATTTTCCAAACTATTCCTCCTTATTTTTCTGTTTTTTCTTCTCCTTGTATACATCTTCTGTATTCTGGTTCATTTTCTACACATGTAATTAATGTTATTGTATTTTCTTCTGTTTCTTCTAAATAGCTCCAATCTGTATCTTTAATAATTACATGTTTTGTAACTAAGAATTCTTTTATCTTTCCTTGGTAGTTATAAAATATACTATCTCCTTCTTTTAATTCCTTCAGTCTTTCAAAATAGTTATTTTTATAACCTCTATTATGTGCAGCTAACCCCACATTTCCTTTATCTTTATTTGTCTCTTCAAAATGACCTATATAGTCATCCATTATTTCTTTTGTTGTTCCCTCTTTTATATCTGCTTTTAAATTTATCTTTGGTATTTCTAAATACCATATATCTTTTTCTACTTCTGTTTCTTCTTCTCCTTCTATTTTTTCATCTGTAGTTGTTTCTTGAATTGTATTTTCGACTTCAAAACCGGCTTTTAATGAACTTTTCTTTGTAAAAGTATCATAATTTGAAAAAAATAATTGTATGACACCAAAAATTATTAGAGTTATAAAAAAACTAACCAAGTTAATATATATAGAACTATATCGAAACATTCTATATATTTCCTCCTTATTAAATTAATTTTCCTTTTGGGATTTTTTTGATTTAAAATAAAAATAAAATTAAAATAATAGATAAAAATTGTTTGAGTTAACTCTTTATGTATATTACCACATTTTATATAATTTGTAAAGAACTTTTCATCGCAATATTCGACATATAACGACAAATGAGACAATTAAGAATTGTCCCTAATTGTCTCATATTTTTAATTCTAGTTCAAAGTAGAACTCTACTCCGTCTTCTTTATTTACTACTCCATAACTATTTCCATAATTACTCATTATTGCTTTTACAAATGCTAAACCTATTCCTGTTCCTCCATCTTTTCTATTTCTTGACGCATCTACTTTATAGAATCTGTTCCATATTCTATTTAAATGTTCTTCTGCTATTTGCTCTCCTGTATTAAATACTTTTACCCTTACCTTATTTTTCTCTACATCCACAACATTCTCTATTCTTATTAATTTCTTATCATTTACTTCCTCTACATGTTTTATAGCATTTGTAAAGTAATTTGTGACTACTTGTTCAATATAGAAATCATCTGCTATTGCATTTATCTCATCTGGTGTCTCTAATTTGATTTCTACTTGTTTTTCATCTAACATCATTTGTGATTTTCTTATTACTTCTTTTTCTACTTCTACTATATTAAATGTAGTATCATTAAATTCTCTTTTTCCATATTCAAGTTTCATAAGTTCTAGCAATTGTTTTACTAACTTATCCATTTTATTTGTTTCGTCTAGTATAACTTCTGCATAGAACTTTCTACTTTCCTCATCTGAATTTACATTTTCAAGTAGTCCCTCACTATATCCTTGTATTAACGCTATAGGTGTCTTTAACTCGTGTGATACGTCAGATATAAAGCTTTTTCTCATCTCGTCTAATTTAGATTTTTCTTCTATATCCTTCTCTAATTCTATATTTGTCTCTCTTAATTGCTTAATTGTTTTTTCTAGCTTGTCTGACATTAAGTTAATACTTTTTCCTAAATTATTTATCTCATCATCCGCATCTGTTGTCCTATATTTATGACTAAAATCTAAGTTTGACATTTTCTTTGCAATTGAATTTAATTCTAAGATAGGATCTGTGAATTTTCTAGATACATATGATACTATAACAGCTGATATTAGTATTGCAAATCCTGCCATTAAATATAAGAAATTATTTGAAATCTTTACACTTTCTTGTATTGAGTTTATTGGTATTCTTATATATAGTAAATATCCATTATCAAGTGTTGCTGCAAGTAATACATATGTAAGTCCATTTTTTGTATCCTTTATTCTAGTAATAACAAAATTATCATTTTCTTCTATTACTTCTCCAGCACCTGTATCAAATCTACTTGTCATTTCATTCATTTGACCATATGTTGAGAAGAAATCTTTATTAGATGTATATACATTTACATTTTGGTCATTTCTAATCAATATATCAAAGTTGTTCTTAATTGCCATTTGCTCTAACTCACTTGTTAAATCTCCCTGCTCTCCACTATTATAATAATCATTTACAGTAAGATACACTGATTTCAAAGCTGCTCTTTTACTATACAAATAAAACTGTCCAAACACGAAATTATTAACAAGTATCAAAAATATAATAATTCCTATTATAATAAGTGATAAACTCAAGAACAATTTTACCCTTACTGATTTAAAAGGATTAAATTTATTGCTCATTTTTTCTCCCTCTTCTTATTATTTTGTTTCGAATTTATATCCTACTCCTCTTATTGTTTTTATATATTTTCCTTTTTTACCTAACTTATGTCTTATTTTCTTTATATGGCTATCTATTGTTCTAGAATCTCCATAATAATCATAATTCCATACATTATTTAATATTTTGTCTCTTGATAAAGCTATATTTTCATTTTCTACTAAGTAAACTAATAATTCATATTCCCTTAAGCTTAATTCTATTTGCTTACCATCTACTTTGACTGTTCTTCCTTCTTTATCTATTTCTATTCCACCATAGTCTTTTACTTCTTTAGGATCCTTATTAGTTCTTTTTAATATTGCTTCTACTCTTGCAACTAGTATCTTTGGACTAAATGGTTTTGAAATATATTCATCAACACCAAGTTCAAATCCAAATAATTCATCCTGCTCCTCTCCTCTTGCTGTAAGCATAATAATAGGAACTTTTGATTCTTGTCTTATTTGTCTTAAAACAGACCAACCATCTAGTTTTGGCATCATAACATCTAGCAATATAAGACTAATTTTATTTTTATTCTCTTCGAAAACTTCTAAAGCTTTTTCACCATCTTCAGCTTCTAAAATACTGAAACCTTTAACAGCTAAAAAGTCTTTTATTAGTTTTCTCATTCTTTGTTCGTCATCCACAACTAAAATACAATTATTAACCATTTCTTTACTCCTTCTTACTTTTTCACATATATTATATATTATAACTACTATTTATGTCTATAATGTGAACTAATTATAGAAAAAATGAGATTTTAGACAAATTTCCAAAATCTCACTTATATAAAATTTCTATTGTTTTTCTATATATACTGAAGTTGTTGGATAAGATAAATTTACTCCTAAATTATGTAATATGTTTATAATATTTTTATTTATTTTATCTTTTAACATTATATAATCATTATATCCTGTTGGTACTACAAACATATACACTAGTAAAGACAATCCATTATCTGTTATATTTTCAAAAGATATTATTATATCATCATCAATTACTTGAGGTTCATTCATTAACATCTCTCTCAATTTATTAGATATTATTTCCATTTGTTCTGCTGTTGTTTCTAACGGAAATGATAAACTAAATTTATATCTTCTTTTCTCCATCTTGCTCCAGTTTATTATCGCTGAATCTGCTATTGTTGAGTTTGGAATATTTACTACTGAATTCTCAAAATTTCTAATTCTGGTTGTTCTAAATGTCATATCCTCAACTGTACCTTCATAATTAGGTGTTTGTATCCAATCTCCAACATTAAATGGTTTATCTATAAATAATACCACCCCACCAAAGATGTTTTTAGCTGTATCTTGAGCAGCAAGTGTTACTATAATACCACCAATTCCAAGTCCTGCAACTAAGCCACTTAAATTTATTTGTAAAATTGCAAATACTATAAATATAGCTACTAAATAAATTATTACTCTTGTTACCTTCAATGCGAATTCTAACATAGAATCTTCAACATCATCTTTCCAATTCTTTCTTATTTTCTTAATTAATGAAGATCTTGTCGTAAAGCTTGATGCTAAAGCCTTTGCAAAAGCTAATACACTTATTATCTGGAATGCTTTTGTAACTGTATCCATTACATTGTCTGGTAAATTAAGTGGTTTCTTTAAGAATAACACTGCAAGATATACTCCTAATATTGTAAAAAATACTTTTAAAGGAGTATAAAATGCACTTTCTCTTATTGCTTTTTTACTCTTAGAATTAAATTTAAATAGTTTTATTATAACATATGATATACTTGGGCTTAATACTTTAAAAAGTATTATCAAGCATATTGCTACTATTATATCCACAATATCTACAGCTTTTAAACTTTCTATAAAATTTACTACTTGCTCCATTTTTTCCTCCGTATAATAAAATTATTTAGCTCATATAATCTCTTAACTTTTTACTTCTACTTGGGTGTCTTAATTTTCTTAATGCTTTTGCTTCTATTTGTCTTATTCTTTCACGTGTTACATCAAATTCACGTCCTACTTCTTCTAGTGTTCTTGCTTTTCCATCTTCCAATCCAAATCTTAACTTCAATACTTTTGCTTCTCTTGGTGTTAATGTATTCATTACTTCTTCTAGTTGTTCTTTAAGCATTGTATATGCAGCTGAATCTTGAGGTGCAGGACTATCTTCATCTTGAATGAAATCTCCTAGATGGCTATCATCTTCCTCACCAATTGGTGTCTCTAATGATACTGGGTCTTGAGCTATTTTTTGAATTTCCATTACTTTTTCTACTGGTATTTCCATTTCTTGTGCTATTTCTTCAGGCGTTGGTTCTCTTCCTAATTGTTGTAACAAATGTCTTGATGTTCTTATCAATTTATTTATTGTTTCAACCATATGAACTGGAATTCTTATTGTTCTTGCTTGGTCGGCAATAGCTCTTGTAATTGCCTGTCTAATCCACCAAGTAGCATAAGTACTAAATTTAAATCCTTTTGTATAATCAAATTTTTCTACTGCTTTTATTAGTCCCATGTTTCCTTCTTGGATTAAATCTAAAAATAGCATTCCTCTTCCTACATATTTCTTAGCAATACTTACAACTAATCTTAAGTTTGATTCTGCTAATTTTTGTTTTGCTTCTTCATCGCCTTCTAATATTCTCTTTGCTAAGTCTAATTCTTGATCAAAAGTTAAAAGAGGAATTCTTCCTATTTCTCTTAGATACATTCTAACAGGATCATCAACATTAATTCCTTCATAACTTGTATCTTCTGTTATTTCATCTAATTTTAAATCTTCTACTTCTTTTAAATCATCTATATCTGGTTCTTCATCTAAATCATCATTTAGACTTACTCCCATCTCTTCAAAAGCATCAAAAACTTTGTCTATTTGGTCTGGATTTGCATCATCTAATTCTTTTGCTAAATCCCCATATGTTATCTTTCCTTGTTCTTTTGCTTTCTTTAATATTTTATTCACTTTTTCATTTTTTATTTGTTCATCATCTTTATTTTCTTCTTGCTTTTCTTCCTTTTTATCTTCTACTTTTTCTTCTACCTTTTTTGCAGGTTTTACATTCTTAGTTTTCTCTTCTTTAACTTTTGGTTCTTTTTTAGCTTTTTCGTCTACTTCTTTTTCACTCTTTTTTGCTTTACTTGCTTTCTCTTTTTTAGCTTTATCTTCTACTTTTACTTCATCTTTTTTAGTTTTCTTTTCTTTACTCTCTTTTACATCTGTTTTGTTACTTTTTTCTGTACTTACCTTCTTTTTAGTTGCTTTTTTGTTTTCTTCCAATTTTTCTTTAACTTCTGCTTCCTCTTTCTTTTTCGCCATTTTCCTTTTCACCCCTATTTCATTTTAGCTAATCTAACAATAATTTCGCTTAGCTCTTTCCCTAATTTATTTTTTTCTTCCTGTGATAAATTTAATTCTTTGTTTTCTAACGTTTCTAGAATTTTGAACTTTCTATCATTCAATCTATCTTTTTCATAACTTCTCATAACATCATCTATAGCTTTTTCTACATCATCTATTTCATAATCGTCTGCTAAGATTTCAGTAATATGATTTTGCTCTTCTTCTCCTAACTCGTCCAAAATTCCGTTAATATTACTATTTCCTTTTTCTAATTCTTCATACAATTTTTGAGCAATTTTTTTGTTTGTTTCATCTTTAAAATCTTCTACTGTTATATTTTGCTTTATTATTTGATAAATATTTAAATCTCCATTAAGTAATATTGCAAGAACTGTATTTTCTCTTCTTTTTACTGCTTCTGGTACTTCTGTTTTAGGTTCTTTTATATGTCTTACTACTGGCTTTGCTTTTTCTAAAACTTTTTCTCCTTGCTTATTCTCATAAGTTAACTTGTTTACTTCAGCATAAATTGCTTCTTTTGATATTTCGTATTCCTTTGATATCTTTTCAATATATACTTCTTTTTCTATATTGTTATCTACTTTTGAAATTAATTTTGCTATTTCATTTAAAAATTTTATTTTGTCATTTGTATTATTTAAGTCTAAATCTTTCTTTAATAATTTAACTTTGAATTCGATTACTGAAAGTGCTTTATCAACTACATTTTGAAATCTTGCATTACCATATTTAACAATATATTCATCAGGATCTTTTGCACCTTCCATTTGAAGGACTCTAATATCACACCCCATATTTTGTAATATATCTACTGCTCTAATTTTAGCTTTTAATCCTGCTTCATCTGAATCAAAACTTAATATTATTTGCTCTGATGTTTTTCTAAGTAACCACCCTTGTTGTTGCGTTAAAGCTGTTCCGAAGTGGTGCTACTACATTGTCTATTCCTCTTTGATGAAGTGATATTACATCCATATAACCTTCTACTATTAATAATCTCTTTTTTATATCTTTTGATTTTTTAGCTACATTTAATCCAAATAAGTTTCTTCCTTTACTAAAAACTATATTTTCTGGTGAGTTTATATATTTAGGTTTTGAATCATCTAGTACTCTTCCACCAAATGCTATAACTCTTCCTCTAGCATCACATATTGGAAACATTAGTCTATTTCTATATCTGTCTATATATCTTCCATTATCATTTCTATTTACCAACCCTGATTCTAATATTTCTGGATCTTGAAATCCCTCTTTTTTTAGTGCTTGGTATAATTCATCGAACTTTCCTGAAAAACCTATTCTAAATGATTTTAATGTTTCATTACTTAGTTTTCTTTTCTTTACATATTCTTGAGCTATTTTAGCAGTAGGTTTATATAAGTTTTCATGATAATATTGAGCTGTAAATTCATTTACCTTATATACTTTTGCTCTTAATTCTTCTCTTGCTGCATCTGCATGATTTTCAAATGTAGGCAATTGTATATTTGCTCTTTCTGCTAATGTTTGTACTGCCTCTACAAAATTAATTCCTTCTATTTTGCTTAAGAAAGTAAAAACATTGCCTCCTACTCCGCATCCGAAGCAATGAAATATTTGTTTATCCGGTGAGACAGAAAAAGAAGGTGATTTTTCATTATGGAATGGACATAATCCAAAGAAATTTCTTCCGCTTCTTTTTAAATGCACATATTGTGAAATTACATCTACAATGTCATTAGCTTGTCTAACTTCTTCTAATGTTTCTTCGCTATATCTTGGCATTTTTACCTCACTTTCTTACAAATTCTTTCTTTTTATTTACACACTTATATTATTCGACGCATTTTACATAAATCCTTCCTTTATTACAAAAAAATGTTAATTTTTGTAATATTATTCACATATTATCCCCAATAATTATATGTAACTCATAAAATAATAGAACAAAAAAACTAATCTTTTTAAAAGACTAGTTTTTATTAATCTTATTGCCAACTTAAAATAGGATAGCCATTATTTATATTACCTATATCCTCTTTAAAATTATCACCTATAATATTTAAAAGGTCTGGTATTTCTTCTAGATTTAATTTTATTACATTTGAAGACGTTCCCTTGTCGTCTCCAATGGCATTTATATCTTTAGAATAATAACAATTATCTATTTTTGCCTGAGTATTATTTGAACCAACTATTGCACCAACAGTATTAGAATTATCTTCACTTTTAACTTCTTCTATATTATATGAGTTTTTTACTTCATTATAATTTGCTCCAGCAATTCCTCCTATTTGGTTAATTCCTCCAATTATACCTAAATTATAACAATTATTTACTATACCATTTTGATTAAAGCCTACTATTCCTCCAGAAGAATTTTCTATCTTACCATAAACTTTACCTGTGTTATAGCAATTTTCTATATTTCCGTCCGATAATCCTACAATTCCGCCTACATTACTTGAATTTTCATTCGCATATACATTACCCGTATTATAACAAGATAAAACTTTTCCTTCACTCATATTTACTGCTACAATTCCACCAATACTCCCTATTCCTGTTATATCACTTCTGCTTGCACAACCTTCTATTTTACCACTATTTTTTCCGCATATTCCTCCACATTCGCCTATTTTAGTTGTAAGCTCTACTCCTTGTGCTAAACAATCTTTAACTTCTCCATTATTTATAGCTGCAATACTTCCAACAGTATAATTTCCGCTTATTTTAGAATTAATAATATTAAGTTTTTTTATACTTCCTTTATTATTACAAAAAAGACCTTGATTTTCATTTTCAGATTTTATATTTAGTCCAATTAGACTATTTCTCATTCCATCAAATTCCCCTAGAAATGGATTTTCTTCACTTTCTCCTATTGTTTTAAAGCCTTCCTTTTGTGTTAACTCTATTTTTAGATTTCCTTCATATCCACAAAAACCAGTTACATCCTTATTAGAATATGACTTATCACTATTAAAATCTAGATTTAATCCTAACTTTACAATTTCCCCTTCATAAGTATTTCCATTAGCTACATCGTATGAAAAAAATACTAGGTCCTCTATACTATTTATTACTAGAGTCTTTTCATCTTCTTGCTCTAGAATTCCTGGATTTTTGTCAGTTACTTGTTCTATCTTAATGTTGTTTTGGTATTCATTAATTATTGATTCTACATTTGTTAAGTCTGAGGTTTCTTTTTCTTGTCCAGCTTCAGTTTCATTTTTAGCATTTTGTGCTTGTGTTAGTATTCCATTATTGCCTGTTAACATTGCAATTGAAACACTAGCTAAGATTAAAATTATAATTATTGTCAATACTAACGCTATAAGTGTTATTCCTTTTTCTTTCTTTTGTATTTTCTTCATTTATTCGTCCTCCTATTTTCCTTATTTTTATTTTACACGTATAACGCGTAAAAATCAATACACGTATAAAGAATATCCTATAATTTTTTAGAGGTGAGTTTATGAATTTACGAATACGTGATTTAAGAGAAGATAATGACTTAACACAAAGTCAAATAGCGAAATTACTTGGTTGCACACAACAAACTTATTCAAGATATGAAACAGGAGAAATTACAATTGATATTAATAGCTTAATTAAACTAGCTAAATTCTATAAGACTTCTATTGATTATTTAGTAGGATTATCTGACAAAAAATAACAGATGAAACAATTCATCTGTTATTTTTAATGCAACTACTTAAGTTACACTTATTAAGGACGTGAATAAAAAATGATTGAAATCACACTGTAATAAAGCTCTATTTTATTTATAGATATATCTTTACATTTTTATTGACTTTTGCGTAAATATCTATTATAATGTTTCTGTCATTAGGTCGCTCACCATGACAGCTTAGTTATATATAATAGCAACAAGCTGTTAACTACCAATATCTTGTTGTTATTATATGCAACTTTATGTTGCAAAACCACGAGGAGGTGAGCGAAAAAATGGAAGAAACCGTTCTAGCAATTAAATTTCTGGGTACGGCTTTAATTCTACTTATTATTGGTATTGTAGTATGTTTCCTTGCAAGTCTAGGATATAATACATACATAAAATATCACGATAACAAGAAAAAATTAGAAGTCCGTACTCAAAACGCAAATAACCATACGAACTTCCAACCCTATGACTTAGATGAGCAGTAAGGTTACCAACCTTACTCTCATTTTTTATTGATAATTTTCTAATCAATAACTTCTTACAATAAAATTGTAACATTTTTATACTTCCTTGTCAATATTTTCTTGTGAATTTTATTCGTTCAATAACATCATTTTTTCATCTAGTTTATTAATTGTTTTTGCACAATTTACCCATTCTTTAGACTTTTTCTTACTTGGTTCTTCTTTAGTCTTATACTTCATTTTATGTTCTAAACTAGACCAAAAATCCATTGCCATTGTTCTTATTTGTACCTCTACTTTAACATAAATCAATTGTTGTGATAACATTACTGGTACTCCTAAGATTATATGATATGCTGAATATCCACTCTCTTTTGGTTGTGTAATATAATCCTTTTCTTTTAAAGTCTCAATTCCTGGTATACTTTGGATTAAGTTCTTTATTGAGTAAATATCCTTTTGTAATGGGCATACTACACGTATACCTGCAATATCATTTATGTTCTCGATCATCTCTTTGTATGTTAATTTACATTCCTTTTTCTTCATTTTTTGTATAATACTTTTTGGTGATTTAATTCTTGTATTTACATGGTCAACTAAATCATAATCATAAAATGTTTTAAATTCTTCTTTAAAAATTTCTATTTTAGTATCTAATTCTTTAATTGCCATTTTGTAAATAAACATCAACTTTTGGAATGTTACATCCTTTTCTTCTACTTTACCACTGTAGTCCACAAAATTCTTCAGGTCAATTAAATCTGTACTTTCCTCTTCAATTTTCATACACATTCAACTCCTTTTTTATGGTTTTTATGTATGTTCCTTATTTAGTATATGCTTATTCTAACCATATATTGTTTCTAAAAGGTATTTTAAATGTGTTTTTTTAGTGAATTAATTTTTTATTAATATTGTCTTCCCCAAACTACCATTGTATCAGCTTTTTTACCACAACATACACATGTATCTGATATATGTTCTTGTTCGAATGGTATACATCTAGATGGTGCTCCTGTTAATTCTTTTACTTTATCTTCACATTCTTGTGATCCACACCACATTGTTTTTACATATCCTTGATTTTCTTCTAGATTTTTTTTCAATTCATCCATATTATGAGCTACTGTTGTTTTGCTTATCATTCTTTCTTTACAAATATTAAACATATTTGTTTGAATATCTTTTAATAATTTTTCTATTTCTTCCTCTAAATTATCTATGCTTACAGTAACCTTTTCAAAAGTATCTCTTCTTGTTAATGTTACTTCATTATTTTCTAATTCTTTTGGTCCCATTTCAACTCTAACTGGTACTCCTTTCATTTCCCAGTCATTAAATTTATAACCAACAGAATAATTATCTCTATCATCTAGTTTTACTCTAAATTTTTCTTTTAATTTTCCTTCTAGTTTTCTTGCTTCTTCTAATACATTTCCCTTTTCTTGTGCTATTGGAACTATAACTACTTGTATTGGTGCAACATATGGTGGTAATTTTAATCCTCTATTATCTCCATGTGCCATTATTACTGCTCCAATTAATCTAGTACTTATTCCCCAAGATGTTTGATATGCATATTCTTGTTCACCATTTCTATTTTGGAATTTAACATCAAATGGTTTTGTGAAGTTTTGTCCAAAATAATGTGATGTTCCTCCTTGTAAAGCTCTTCCATCATGCATTAATGTTTCTACAGTATATGTTGCTTCTGCTCCTGCAAATTGTTCTTTTTTAGTCTTTCTTCCTTTTAAAACTGGTATTGCAAGTAGATTTTCTATAACATCTGCATATACTTCCAACATATCTAATGTGAATTTTTTAGCTTCTTCTGCTGTTTCATGTATTGTATGTCCTTCTTGCCATAAAAATTCTCTTGAACGCAAGAATGGTCTTGTTTCTTTTTCCCATCTTAAAACACTACACCATTGATTATATAAAAATGGTAAATCTCTCCATGAACT
>CALXXB010000012.1 GCA_944392525.1 uncultured Clostridia bacterium
ACTTCCTACTGCAAATATCCCAATACTAAAGCAAACTATAAATATTACTAAAATTATTTTTAAAAATGTTTTCATAAACTCACCTACTTTTATATCTTAACTACATTTAAAGTGAGAATATAATGAACATTATTCCTCTTTTATTATGTTTTTGCTTCCCATATATGTTGCTAAGAAGTATAATCCATAAATTACTCCCATAACTCCTACTGTTGCTATTATTGATGGCAATAACTCTTCACTACTTGCTAGCACTGTCATAAGAGTCATTACAAATTGAATTCCAAATATTGAATGTATTATTGCAAGTATAAGTGGGAACACAAAGAATAGTCCTATTTGCTTGAATAATGCTTTGTTTATTATTTTTTCATCTACTCCTAATTTACGTAGTATTATATATCTTTCTTTATTATCTGAGCTTTCTGTTAATTGCTTTAATGCTAGTATTGCTGAACTTGCAATTAAGAATATTATTCCTAAATATATTGCAATAAATAGTACCATTGTAGCTACTCCAACGCTTGATTCTATTATTGATATTTTAGTCATACCATCAAAATCTAATCCTTTTGCTAATATATTTTTATAAAGCTCAGAATTATCTGCATCAGCAAATTGTTCTTCTATCTTCTCTTTTTCTTCATCTGTTTCAGCATTATAATTTGCTGCTAAAAATGTCCTTTCTTTTTCTGAATCTGTAAATTCCACACTATCTGGTACTAATATTATTCCTGTATTTATATGACTTGATGACATATCTATAAAACCTTCTTGACATTCATCATATTTTGCTTTATATTCTTTTCCTTTTAAAGTTATTGCATCATTTTCTTTTAGAGCCTGGTCTCTTAAAGTTTTCATACTATCAAAATCACAAAGTACTATAAATTGATTGTCATCTAGCGTATATTCTTCATTGCCATATAATCTTGCTATTTTATTATAATCTGACACTTTTATTATTTCTTCTGGTGAATCATACCTAAGTTGTGGAAATTGTGTTTTAACTATTGATTCTATTCCTTTTAACAAATCTCCCATTGTTAGTTCAGGACTTGTGTATATTGGTATTTCTACTGTATCTTTAAAGTTGTTCATATCAAATCCATTTTCTATTAACGTTTGTTCCATACTTACTTTTGAGTCTGCTATTTGTGCTTCATTATAATTTTCTATTTCCCCTGTATAAGGATTCTCATAAGTTTCAGGTAAGTTTGCTGTTTTATAAAGGTTAATATCTACTGGTGTCATTTCTTGCATGTCTTTTCTCATTGTGTTGTTTAATGATAATGATGAAGAAAGTATTGATATTGTCATAAATAACATTAAACATATAAGAGACATACTTACTACTGTTGTATTTATTTTATTATTTAACTGCCTTAATACAAACATATTTACATCTTTTAGATATATCTTTTTTCTAGATTGTACTAATTTTAATATAAATCCTGATAGAGACCAAAATACAAGTACTGTTGATACTATTCCAAGTAATATAATTGGTAGTATTTGATCTGCTGTTGACATTGTATTTACACCTATTGTTACTTTGTAATAACAATACCCAAGTATTGCTACTGCTATTAAGAAAATTATTACACAAACTATAGGATTTTTTATTTTTACTTCTTCATTCTTTTTTGTTGCTGTAAGCAAGTTAATCAATTTATATTTTGATACTGTTATTGTGTTAAATATCATTACAGCGATAAACATTACTGCAAAATATATACAAGTTTTTATACTTGCGTCTTTTGAAAATACAAATGTAAGTTTACTCATATCTGCTTCAAATAATTTCCCAACAAGTATTGACATGAATTGTGAGCCAAATACTCCTACTACTAATCCAACAATTAATGATATTATTCCTACAAATACTGTTTCTAATAGTATTATCTTAGAAATCTGACCTCTTCCGCATACCTAATGTCATATATATTCCAAATTCCTTTTTTCTTCTATTTATTAAGAAGTTATTTGCATATACAATTAATAATCCTAATATCACAGCTACAAATACAGATACCATTCCCATCATTTGAATCATAAGCTGAATTAATTCTCTTGTTGAGTTAGACACTTGCATCATAGCTTCTTGACTATCTAGTGAGTTAAACATATAAAATATTGCAACACCTAATACTAATGTTAGAAAATATATTGCAAAATCTTTTATACTTTTTTTCATATTTCTAAAAGCTAATTTAAATAACATCTCCAAGTTCACCTCCAAGAAGTGTTTGTACTTCTATTATTTTTTCAAAGAATTGTTTTCTTGTGTCATTTCCTTTTATTAATTCATTAAAGATTTTTCCGTCTTTTATAAACAATATCCTTTTTGCATAACTTGCAGTAAATGCATCATGTGTAACCATAAGAATTGTTGCATTTAAGTTAGTATTTAATGTTTCAAATGTTTCTAGTAATTGTCTTGCTGATTTACTGTCTAATGCTCCTGTTGGCTCATCTGCTAAAACTAATTTTGGATTTGTTATTATTGCTCTTGATGATGCTACTCTTTGTTTTTGTCCTCCTGATATTTGATATGGATATTTTTTTAAGATATCTTTAATCTCCAATTTTTCTGCTATTTTATTTACTCTTTCATCTATCTCTTTTGGATTTACTCTTTGTATTGTAAGTGCTAAAGCAATATTTTCATAACAAGTTAATGTATCTAATAGATTAAAGTCTTGGAAAATAAATCCTAGCTCCTCTCTTCTAAATTTATTTAAGTTGTTTCCTCGCAAAGTTGTTATGTCTTCACCATTAATAATTATTTTCCCTGCTGTTACTCTATCTATTGTAGAAATACAGTTTAGAAGTGTTGTCTTTCCACTTCCTGATGCTCCCATTATTCCTACAAACTCTCCTTCTTCTACATCAAAGCTAATGTTATCAATTGCTTTTGTTAAATTTGATTTATTTCCATAGTATTTTTCAATGTTTTTAACTTCTAAAACCTTTCCCATGTTTTTTATCTCCTTTCCAAATTTGTTAATTATATTATAAGCGCTTTGTATCTTTCTTTCCATAGATTTTACTTACATTTAGCTTACAAAAACGTAACAAATCATCTATATTTGATTTATATATTTTTTATGATATAATTTTATCATATTTAGGAGGTTTATTATGGAATTAATTGGTATTACTGGGAAAACTGGAAGCGGTAAATCTACGATTGGAAAGCTTTTAGCTAATAAATTAAATTGTAAATACATTGATATAGATAAAATTGGCCATAGTGCAACTTCTGATTCTATCATTTCTAAAAAACTATGCCAGGAATTTGGTCAAGATATTTTAGATGCTAATAAAAATATAGATAGAAAAAAATTAGGTAATATCGTTTTTTCTGATAAAGATAAAATGGAGATACTTACAAACTTAACTTGGGATTATATGCAAAAAGAACTAGATAATATATTGTCTCAAAATGAAGATTATTATATTTTAGATTGGGCTTTACTTCCAATTGTTAAGTATTGGAAAATGTGTGATATTAAAGTATTAATTACATCAGATGATATTAAGAGAAAAGAAAAAATATTAAAAAGAGATAATATATCTAGAGAATATTTAGAGAAAAGAGAAAAAAATACTTTAGATTATTCTAATTTTCAATATACGCATTCTTTTAACAATGACTATTCTAAAGAAACATTAAATTCTATTGTTGATACAATTTATACTAAATTAATTAAATAAAAATTTGAATTTAAAAATTAAATCAAAGAATAAAAAAAGAGATAAAGAAAGAATGTTTAATCTTGCTTTATCTCTTTATATTATTTAATAATATCCTTTACCTCTTTTGGTAAATATTTTGAAACATCTTTTCCATGTTCAAGTAAATCCATGACCATACTTGAACTTATATTTCCTAATTTTCCTGCTCTTATATAAATTGTATCTATCCCTGCTACTTCTTCGTTTATAGATGCCATATTTTCTTCACAATCATAATCCATACCATTTCTAACGCCTCTTACCAAAAAGGTTGCATTATTTTCCTTAGCTGCATCTACAGTCATATTTTCATAGCAAATAACTTCTACATTAGTAAGTTTTCTATTTATTAAAACTTTCTCAATTATATCTTTCATTAAATTTTTATCAAATCTTCTTTTTTTATCAATGTTATCTCCTATTCCTATAATTACTTTATCAAATATTTTTGCTGATTTTTGAACCACATGTAAATGTCCATTTGTGAATGGGTCAAAACTTCCTGCATAAAAAGCAATTTCCATGTTTACCTCTCCCCTCTATCTTTTAACTTATGATTGTAAAACTATTTTGTGGAAATACTAATTTTATTTCCGTACCTACATTTTCTTCTGAATTTAATTCAATTGCCATTCCTAATTTATCACATAATTTTTTACATAAGTATAAACCAATACCTGTTGACTTTTTATTGGAAATTCTACCATTGGAACCTGTAAATCCTTTTTCGAAAACTCTTGTTATTTCTCCCTTTTTTATTCCTATTCCATTATCTTTTACATATAATATAACATTATCCTTTTTTCTATTCGCAAAAATCTCTATTCGTAAGTTTTCATCTTGTTTCTTATACTTAATACTATTATGAATTATTTGATTTAAAATAAATATAACCCATTTACTATCTGTTCCGACTTCTATATTTGTATCATGAATGTCTAAATGTATTTTTTCTTGTATAAATTCATTTTTATTTTTCATAATTACACTATTTACTATTTTTTCTAAATTTGTTTTCTTTATTATATAATCCTTTTCTACTGCATTACTTCTTGCATAAAATAGTGCTTGTTCTGTATAGTCTTCTATTTTATCTAGTTCTTCATCTATACTTTTTGTGACATCGTTCTTATTATTTTCTATAATCATCTTGCTTGTTGCTATTGGTATCTTTATTTCATGAATCCAAAGTTCTATATATTCTTTATAATCTTCTGTCAAGAATTTAAACTCATTTACATGTTCTGTCATTGATTTTGATGCTTCTTCTAATATTTCTTTTAATATTTTCCCATCAGAAAAGTCTGAGTTTCCAACCATCTCTGCTATTAAATATCTTTTATCAAGTTCATCTAAAATAGAAAAAATCCTCTTATAGAAATTTTTTCTTTTATAGTAAGAAATCAAAATTCCTATTATATATGTTAGTAAAATAGAAATTGGAATATATATTCTTATTAATATGGAAATATCATAAATCATCAAAAGTATCTCAATTGTAACTATTGCGAATAGAATTAGAATTAAAGTTGTAAAATTGTCTTTTAGAAAATCTTTAAAATTCATTTTGACTCTCTCCTACTTGAAATATATTATCTTTCTTTTTTCATTTCTTTACTATAACAAACAATAAAAGATATCATTTGTACAACTACTATAAAAATTGGTAAACCTATTTTTAACCATATAGACAAATCAAGTATCGCCATTGCTATTTCAACTATAATTATTGAAATTATAGCTTGCATTATATATACAATATTTTCTCTTACATAATCCCAGAATTTCATAATTTTTCTCCTATTCTAAAATATATCCTTGGCCTCTTTTAGTTGTTATTAATTCTTTTAGACCTAATTGGTCTAATTTATTTCTTAATCTAGTCATATTTACTGTTAAAGTATTATCATCTATAAAACTTTCACTATCCCATAAATATTCCATTATTTCTTCTCTAGATACAATTTTACCTCTTCTTTGCACTAAAAAATGTAATATTTTTAATTCATTTTTAGTAAGTTCTATTTTCTCCTCATCTTTTTCTATTAAACTTTTTGATATATTTAAAATAAATTCATGACAATCTATTTTATTTGAAGATATTTCTAACGCTGTGCTTCTTCTTAAAACAGAAGCAATTTTTGCAAGTAAGATTTGTATATTAAATGGCTTTGTTACATAATGGTCTGCTCCATAATTCATACTAAGAAGCTCATCCATCTCACTATCTCTACTAGTTATAATTATAATTGGTACTTCTGATACCCTTCTTATTTCTTTTAATATATATTCTCCATCAAAATTTGGAAGGTTGATATCTAATAATACTAAGTCTGCTTTTTCATTCAAAATATCTTCTATCGTATTTGAAAAATCTTCTAAAATTTTAGTTTTATAACCATTTTTATTTAAGAATATTTCTAACTCTTTTCTTAATTTTTCATCATCTTCTACAATTAATATCTTATGCATAAAACTTCCTCCTAACCTCTATATAATTTATACCATCAAATAATTTCTTTTGCAACACTTGTAACGAATTTGAAAAGCAGAAAAATAATAATGTCAAAAAAATAACTAAAGCATTTAAGCTTTAGCTATTTACTTTTAAAATTTTCTGTATTTTCTATATTTCATATAGTTAAATCCTGCAACTATTATTAAAGCTATAATTACAAATATTAATACATTTCTTAAACCTGCATATGGCAATTTACTATTTGCTGTTGTACTACTTTGTGAACTTTTGGTTCCTCCACTTGAGCTATTGCCACTTGTTCCACTATTACTACTTCCGCTTGGAGTACTTGTTCCACTTTGATTATTACTATTATTTGTACTTTCGTTTGTGTTAGTATTATTTACATTTGTATTGTTTCCTCCTGTATTTGTGTTAGTACTGTTGTTATTTGTATTGGTATTAGTGTTATTGTTAGTGTTTGTATTTGTATTGCCACTTGTATTATTACTTGTATTTGTGTTTGTACTTCCATTATTATTTGTATTAGTATTACTATTTGTGTTTGTATTATTAGTTGAGTTTGTGTCTTCGTTTTTAATGTTTATAGTAAAACTTACTTCTGTTCTATTTCCTGCTTCGTCTACTGCTGTCAAAACATAATTACCATTTTCTTTGATTTGATCTCCGTTTTTATAATTTTCTACAATACGTCCATTTCTAGTTAAAGTTACTTCTGCTAAATTTTCATCTGTAATTTTTGGTGTTACATAATTTCTATAAGTTCTTCCATCTTCTACTCCTGTAATAGTTGGAGGCGTTGTATCAGGCTCTGGTTCTGGCTCGTGATTTTCAATTTCTGTTATTGTAATTGTTTTTACAATTTTATTTTCTGCTTCATCTTCTGCATATGCTGTATATGTTCCATTTGAAGTTATTTTCACAAGAGAAGTAGATGTTTTATTTCCTTGTTCCATTTGAAGTTCTTCTCCATTATTTTCAAAATATGTTACATCTCTTTCTCCACTTTCCATTTTAACTATTTTTATTTGTGATTCTGTATCTACTACATTTATAGTTAAATTGACAGATTCTTTATCTTGTGAAACTTCCTTTTCAAAATTAATTGTAGGAGGTGTCGTATCAGGTTCAGGTTGTGGCTCTGGCTCCTCAGTATCATCAATTGTTGTTACTTCAAATGTTTGAACTTTTGGATTTCCTGCTAAGTCTCTTGTATAAACAGTATATATTCCATTCTCACCGATATTAATTTTACCTGTTGCTGAAGTACCATTTTTTGTTATACTAATTTGTTGTCCACCATTTTCAAAATAACTTCCATTTTGTTCTCCACTTGCAATTTTTAATATATCTATACCTGTTAAATTATCTGTTAAATTAATTGTAAGTGCAACATTTTTATTATCTGTATTTTCTTGTGATATTTCTATTTCAGGTACTGTATAATCTATAGTAAATGTTACACTTGTTTCATTTCCTGCTTCGTCTCTTGCTGTTAATGTAAATACTCCTTCTCCTTCAATGTAACTTCCGTTTTGATAATCTTCTACAACTTCTCCATTCTTTGTTAAGACTACACTTGTTAGATGTTCATCTGTAGCAGTTGGATTTACTGTATCATTATAAATAGCATTATTTGTTACTCCATTTATTTCAGGATTTGTTGTATCAGGTTCTTCTACTTCGTCTAAACTTAAAATGTTTATTTTTTCTACAGTGCTTGCTCCTTCTTGGTCTTCTGCATATACTGTATATGTCCCTACACTATTTATTGTAAACTGAGTTTTAATCATTTTTCCTAATTGTCCTTGACCAATTGAAGTTCCATTATTACTAAAATACTCCGTATCATGACTTCCTTCAGCCCATTTTATTGTATCTATGTAATTCTCCATGTCTGATACTTTTACATCAATTTGTCTTGGATTATTTTGATTTTGTGTTAATTCTATTTTTGGAGGATTATTTATAGTAGGTCCTGTTGAAACTATAATTGTTTTTTTAGATAAGTGGCTATAACCATCAGCATCCTTTATATAAACATTTAAAAGACAATTTTCTTCTACCTGATAATTTGCTGTAACTTCTTTTCCAGGTGTTATATCTAAGCTTTCTCCATTATTTTTAAAATAAGCTGTATCTATTCCTTCGCCTATTGCAACTTTTAATTCAACTATATCACTTACTGTATCTGTTGCTGTTATTGTTAATTTTTTTGGGTTATCTTCATCTTGTGTTATAGTTATTGCCATAGTATTTTTAGTAGCAGTAATCCTTTGATTTACCATTCTTCTATATCCTACTTCATCTTCTATTAAAAATGTATATGTAGCATCTTCAGGAGCTGTATAATTTACATTTACATTTTTACCTTGTGTAAAGCTTAAATCTTCTCCTTTTGTATCAAAATCATCATAGTCTGATATTTCAGAAGCTTTGGCAACTTTTATCTTTGTAATATTACAAATACTGTCAGTAATACTTAGACTGATTTGTCTATTTCCTAAATCTGTAACATTTACTTCTATTGGAGTCTTATTTTTTGATAAATATATTTGTTTTGTTACATTTGCTCCATTTTCATCTTCTACATAAAATTCATATAGACCTTCTTCATCTACAGTATATATTAAATTAACATTACTACTTTTATTAAATTCTATATTAGTTCCTTCTGTATCAAAATCTATATCTTGGTTTATATCATCTAACTTAGCCATTTTTATTATTACAATCTTACTGTTTTGTCCTATAGCTTGAATGGTTAAAGAAAGTGGTTTGTCCTCATCTTTTATTAATGTTAAATCTGGTGCTTGACCTGGATCACGTACAGTTATTCTAAATAAGTACCTATCTCCATGTGAGTTTCTAGCATATATTGTATAAGTTCCATATCCGTCTAACATAAAGAAAGCGTCTACATTTTGTGAAGGAGATATTTCTATTGTATATACATCATCATTATCTTCTTCAAAATAACTTATCTCACTTTTTTCTATACGTTTATGTACATATTTTAAATCTTCTATATTATACTGCGTATCTGTAGCTGTTATATTTACTTGATTTGGATTTATCTCATCCCTTTTGGCAGTTACCTTTAATGTGCCTTCACTTTCTGCTGTCTCTAACTCAGCTGCACTTGAAACTACTGGTAATAATAACTGTAATATAAGTGCCATTATTAATAATAATGGTAATAATTTTAATCTATTCTTCATAATGAGCCTCCCGTTTTTAATCTAACAATTTTATTATAGCACTATAATAATTGTATAACAATAATTTTTATTTAATTTGTAAAAATTATGTTACTCTTTTCTTTCATTTGCGTTTATAAGTATTGCATGCTATAATATGTTTATTGGCACGGCAACGTGCAACTTCTTTATTGCTGGGTATTACTCATTGTTCTAAGGAGGCAACATGTCTAGTAAAAAATTGCAGCATAGTTGGGTGGTTAGGTCAAAAATACGAAATATTCACAAGGATACGGTTATTATTACATTGGAGCATCAAGGTTTTCTGACCGGTAGCTTTTCTGACGATTTTGCTTACGATTTCGCAGTGTTTTCTGAGCTACCTTCAGAGTTTCAATACTCAACACGTCGTGACGATGTTACTACTACCTGCATACTAACCTTTACCGAAGATGATATCGATGGAGGTTATATGGATGAGTTGTTTTCTCTGCTAATTGCAGACAGTGAAGCAGACCCCAACGCTGAGTCATAAGTACGCTCAGTAAAAAAAGTAACGAGAACAAACTAATAAACAGCTTTGCTCTCGCTACTTTTATTTTATATTATTTATTTTTTTCTTTATTTCTTTTATCTTGGATTATCTCCATTTCTTTTTCTGTTATTAATGTTACATTGTTTTCCTTAGCCCATGCAACACATCCTTTTAAAACTGTGTTTAAAAACACACGTGGTACTTTTACTAGTTTACTACATGCTTCATCTGTGAATTTTACATCTGGATCTAATCTAGAAGCAGCATATTTTACAGTGTCAAGACTTATCCCCTTACTTGCAGGTATTGGCTCTGAAATAGGTCTTTTAAATCTTGTGTACCAGAAATTCTTATTATCACGATATCCATAATCAACTGGAACAGAAGGAAAACTTCTTGGATTTATTCCATCTATAATCTCATCATAATATTTTGGTTTCATTAATATATGGTCTATTTTTAATATAAAATGTGCACCATGTTCACTTGTTATTCCATTGAAATTATGATATGGTGGTTTATACTCTTCTTGAACTTTATCATTTTGAGCTCCGTCTAATTCTCTTACCCATGTACATTCAAATACTTGGAATGCTTCTTGTACTATTTTAGGATACTTTTCTTCTGGATTTTCTCTTGCTCTTTTTCCATCTACTAATGTAAATATACAATCTTTCATTTTTTCTTCTGTTGTTTCTCCTGGATAACCAAGTCTTACAGCTTCTTTAAAATATTTTCTCTTATCTGTTATAAAATTAATTGAACATTTTCCTGTTCTTAAGATATTTTTTGCTGTATTTGAGCTATTTCTACAACATAAAAGCATTGCATAATAGTCTTTTCCTGCTATGTAATATGGAAAGCATAATGAATATGATCCTAAATTTGTTTGTCCATTTTCACTTAATGTTCCTATCTCTGTTGTTGGCATTGGGAAAAAACTTGATGTTTGATAAAAGTTATCAACTATTCTTAAGTCTCTAAATCCGTTTAATTCTTCAATTTTCTTTTGTTTTTCTTCCATAATCTTATCCTCCTTTTATACAAATAAGATATCACAACGAAATCTTTTATTCAAGTATAATATAATTTATTTATTATTTAGAATAACATTAAATTCAATAAATTCATCATCATTCTTAACTGTAATCATCCCATCGTGAAGTTCTACTATTTCTTTAGTTATAGCTAAGCCCAGTCCTGCTCCTCCTGTTACACTAGTTCTTGAGTCATCTCCTCTATAAAACTTTTCAAATATCTTATCTAGTTTATATTCCGGAATCTTTTCTCCTTTATTTCTAAAAGAAACAAATATTTCATTCTCATTTTCTTCTAGTTTTATATATATTGTTGTATTTTCAAAACTGTAGTTTATAGCATTTTTAAGAAGATTTCCAAAAGCTCTAGCAAGCTTATCTCCATCACCTAAATACATAACCTTTTCTTCTGCTTCCAAATCACATCTCAAATGCTTTTCTTCGAGCATTGGGAAACATTCATCTACTAATTGTTCTAATAAATAAGATAAATTAATATTTTGTTTATTTATAGGCATTGAACTTAAATTATATCTTGTAATATCAAAAAATTCATTTGTAAGTTCTTCCACTCTTAATGCTTTATCAAGAGCAATTTTCATATATTTTTCTTGTAGATTTCTTGGTATTTCTTTTTCATCTGTAAGAAGTGTTAAATAACCTATAATAGAAGTAAGCGGTGTTTTTAAATCGTGAGCCATATACATTATTAAATCATTTTTCTTATCTTCCGCTTCTTTAGCATTCTTCTTACTTAGTATATAATCATATTTTATATCATTTAACTTATCTGAGAACTCATTAACTTCACTTGGTAACTTAATTGTTTCATTATCTTCTTTTAAAATTAAATCCAAAGATTTATACACTTCGTCCATACCTTCTACATATTTTGAAATAAATCTATATATTACAACTGCTAAAACAATTAAAATGTACACATACACAACTATATCTCTATTATAAACTATCCAACTATATAAATCATAATTAAGTCTTGCAACTAATTCTGATAAAGTATTTTCAAAAAATAAAGCTAATATAAAATAAACTACAATAGAAATTATTAATGCGATTAATAAATTTCCAAATAAGGTCATAAACAATTTTAATTTTTTCTTAGTTAATCTGTTAATGTTCAATTCTACTCCTCCAAATAATGTTTTATATATTATTTAATATTTATTGTTCTTTAACTACTAAATAAAGGTTCTATATTAAAAGCAAACCAAAATGGATAATATAAGAAAAACATTCCTAAGAAACTCAAAAGTATATAAGCTATTGGTCCCTTTGTTCCATCTATACCGTTTTTATCTTTTTTAAATATTTTACTAAATACTTTCCATATTAAATATCCAATAATAGCACCTAATGTATTCGCAATCAAGTCATCCACATCTGTCGCTCTTGTTGTAATTAACTGTGATACTTCTATTAACAAAGAAAAGCCTAATCCAACTATTGTTGTTTTATAAATCTTCCTGTAGTCCTTCCAAATAAAAGGAAGTAAGAAACCTAATGGAATACACATAATAATATTTAAGTAAAATGTAAAACTTATTCCCGTACTAAAAGGTTCGAGATTGATATTTGCTTTAATAATTGAATCTGTTCCACCTTTAGGTGCATAAAATAGATTACTTAATCCTCCTACACCTGTTACAGTATATACCATCCAAATATATAAAATAAAAAATAGTATAAATAATAAATAAAATTTCTTTTCTTTCCTATCTTTTATAAAAAAATATACTAAACAAGGTAGAAAAGCACATAAAAAACTATAAATAGTTATCATAGAAACCTCCTATTCTAGTTTATAACCTACACCCCATACTGTTTTTATAAACTTCGGTTTTTTAGTATCTTCTCCTAATTTTTCTCTTATTCTCCTGATATGAACCATAACTGTATTATTACTATCAAAATATTTTTCTTTCCAAACTTTTTCAAATAACTCTTCTGAACTTATTACTTTTCCTCTATTATTTGCAAGATAAAGTAATATTTCAAACTCTAGTGGTGTTAATTCTATTTCTTTATCATATAACAAACACTTATGCTCATCTTTATCTATTGTAAGACCATTCATTTCAATTACATCCTTTTTGTTTTCTACATCATTATATAATGTATATCTTCTAAACTGTGATTTCACTCTTGCTACTAATTCTAAAGGATTAAATGGTTTTGTTATATAATCATCAGCACCTATTGTTAATCCTTTTATCTTATCATTATCTTCTATTTTAGCAGTAAGCATAATGATAGGAAATTTTAATCCTTTATCTCTTATATATTTACAGATTTGGAAACCGTTCTTTCCTCCAATCATTATATCTAATATTGCCATATCTAGTTGCTTTTCATCAATACATTTTATAGCTTCTTCTGAATTATAAAATTTATATACATTATAATTTTCATTCTTAAGATAAACTTCTACTAAGTCTGCAATTTCTTTTTCATCATCTAATACTAATATGTTCATTTTCTCTTCTCCCTTTTTTACTTAATAAATTATAACATATAAATTATGGTTTTTAATCTTATTTTACAAATCGTAAGAAAATGTTAAGAATTTTGTTAGGTTTTCTTTAAGAACTTTTATTTTTTATTTGTTATAAATATTTCAGGGTGATTTATATGAATAAAAATATTAAAAGAAATAAAAAGAAGAAATTAAATCTAAAACTTATTTTATTTATAATAATTCTTATTTTTATAGGAATCTATTTATTATATACCATAAATTATTCTTTAACTACCAAAACCTTTTTGCCTATATCTAATTCTAAAAACAATAACTATTCTGGTACCGGTCAAGAAGTAGTTAACGGTAAGGATGGGTATTTTACTACTTTTACAACAGTAGATGAAAACAAAAAAACATATAAGGAATTCAAACAAAACGGTGATAGTTCTTGGGCACAAAATAGTTATTGGGGTGGCACTATGGAAGAAAATGGTTGTGGAATAACAGCTCTTTCCATTATTGCTAGTGGCTATGGTATGAATGTTACTCCTGAAGATTTAAGAGAAGAGTTTTATCCTGTACTTGATGGAAATGATTTTGGTAGTGTTTTAAGAAATTATTATAATATAGAAAATACAGATTTCTTATATGATACTTCATATTTTTCTAATAACTATATTTTAGAACATTTAAAAACTAATAGACCTGTTTTAGTATGTGTATGGAATAAACCACATGATAATAGATGGACAACAGCTTCACATTATTTAGTATTACTTGCATGTGACGATAATAATAAAGTTTATGTCTCTAATCCTAATGGTGGTAAAAATGATAGTAAATCTTCAGGATGGTATAATATAAATGAAATAACTCCTTTTATTGCTAAAATCCTTTTTATAGAAAGTTATACTTAAAACAGAGTAGCACTATAGCTACTCTGTCATTTTTTTATTTGTTATATTTTTTCTTTTTCATTTTCTCTTTTAGTTTATTTTGAAAACAATACTTTTTCTGACTTATATTGTTTAATAATAACTTTTAAGACAATTGTAATATATATAATTGTAGAAATAGCCATTAAAGCAATATTAAGCAAATCTATCTTTCCATTACTTATATCTGTAAAAATCACAGTAAAGTTTATAAACGGAATTATAGAAAGTATTGGACTTCCTTGTACTCCCATCATAAATGCTATCATTCCTGGGAAAAATGATATAAATGTAAGTGGTGTTAAAGCACTTTGAGCTTCTTTAAATGTTTTTGATGTACTTGCTATTGCTATACATAGCCCACTTATAAAGAATGAATAAGTAATTATAACAACAACACTAAACACTAAACTTATTGGTGAAAACATTATATCAACACCTTCATAAATACTAAACATATCTTTTGTAATTACAAGTGAAATTACTGCTAATGCCAAACTAATCAAACCTGTTATAATTGAAGAAATTGAAACTCCTAAGAATTTACCAACAATAATATCTTTACTTTTAATTGGAAATGTAAGTAACGTCTCTAGTGTTCCTCTTTCCTTCTCTCCTGCTGTTGTATCCGTTGCAGGATATGTTGCAGATACTGTAATTGCCATAATTATAAAAAGGAACGCATAATTTTTAATATAATTTGCAAAATAATTATCTTCTTCAAATATATTTTTCTCTACTGTTATAATATTAAATACTTCATCTGGATTTATATTATTATTTGTTAAATAACTTGTCTGTAGGTATTGTTTATAAGCTTCAAAATAAGCTTGTATTAAATTTTCAGCATAAGTATCATTATCATTTGTTCCTGTATTTAGCACATATTTATTATTCTCTTTTGTTACATATAAATAGATTTCACCATTATCATATTTTTGTTTTAACTCATCCGCTGTCCCTGTTACTACTTCTATCTTCATATTTTTAGCAATTTCTTTTTCTTCTTCACTTAATTCATAGCTAAACCCTATTTTATTATACTCTTCTACGTCTTTACTTACTTGTGCTTCAAATAAAGCAGACATACCAATTATCAATAATGGTATAAATATTGGTATTACTAGCATCATTGCTAATGACTTTTTATCTCTAAATAATTCTCTTAATTCTTTTTTTAATATATTAAACAAATTATTCTTCATCTAAAACACCTCCTATCATTGTAAAGAAGGCATCTCTTAAATTAGTTGTATTTGTGTCTTTTTTTATTTCATCTGGTGTTCCTTGTTTCATTATAACACCTTTATTTATCATAATTACTCTATCACAAATATTTTCAGCCTCTTCCATATAATGAGTTGAATAAAGGATAGTTTTATTCTTTTTCTTTTCTTCCTTCATAAAGTCTAAAATAATTTGACTAGAAATAATATCTAATCCTGTTGTTGCTTCATCTAATATATAATATTTAGGATTATGTACTAAGCATCTTGCAATATTTACTCTTTGTGTCTGACCAGTTGACAAATTGCCAATTTTATTATATAAAAATCCATCCATATTTAATATTTTAGATATTTCTTTAATTCTTTCTTCTGCTTTCTTTTCCTCTACTCCATAAATGTCAGCACACATTTTTAATAACTCATAACAAGATAAAGTATCATATAGTTTTGTATTTCCTGATAAATAAGCAATGTTTTGTTTTATTTCAATTTCATTTTTCTTGTAAGTTAATCCATCAAATGAAACCTCTCCTTCTGTTGGCTCTAATATCCCTGCAATCATTCTAAGAAGTGTAGTTTTTCCGAGCTCCATTTGGTCCTAAAATTCCAACTATTTCGCCTTCATTAGCTTCAAAACTTATTCCATTGTCAGCATAAAATTCTTCTTTTTCTTTTTTATTTTTATATCGTACAAATTTCTTTTTTAAATCTTTTACTATTAATTTCATTTTTTCCTCCTTACTTTATGACAAAATAATACATTATCGTCATTGTTAATGTCAAGAAAAACAGTAAAATTAAGATTTAATTTTAATAAAAATAAATATATATTCTTCATATAGTTATCTATATTACAATTATTTTTGAATTTTTTGTAAATTTACTAGACAGTATTTAACCTTTGTGATATTATATATTTTGTAAAAACAAAAGATATGAAATACAATTATTTCAATTGGGAGGTTTAATATGTCAAAATTAAGAAATTTAAAATTTATTATATTAACTATAAGTATTATAACTTTTATATTTTTATTAAATAGTTGTTATGCTGTTGATTTAAATTTAAGTACAGACTTAACTTCTAACCTATCAACTACTAATACAACAACAGATGGAACAACAAACAGTACAACTGAAGATACTAATAACCAATCTTCTACAAACACTGCAACTAATACAGCTAATTCAACAAATACAATGAATACTTCTAGCACAGGGAGTTCAAATTCAACAGGTACAAGTAGAACAACAAATACAAATTCAGGAGCAACAGTTACAAATGCATTACCAGAAAGTGATTTAGGATTAGCAAATATATTAAATATACTTTTAATTGTAATCGGAATATTACTTATCTTCTTAGCAATCGCTATTCTAATTAGATTAAAAAATAGTTAAAAATAATTTAAAATTTTTATTATAAAAGCTTTATTTCAAATAAAGCTTTTATTTTTTATTTTTAATGTATATTTTATCAAAAAATTAAAATAATAATATTATAATTTGTTTTTCATAGTAATTTATTATGGAAAATATTGTTTATATTTTTTATAGGAGGAATATCTATGTATAAAAAAATAATAGTTAGTACATGTATTCTACTTGCAAGTATCTTTCTTTCTTTTAGTTTCTGCTTAGCGAATGATGCTACTAACATGTTAGAAGATGCTGCAAACGGTGTAAGAAATGCTGTTGGTGGTGCTGAAGATGCTATTGAAAATGCAGCTGGTGGAGTAACTAACACAGCAAAAAATATGACTGAAGGTATGGAAAATGGTGCAAATTCTGTTACTAATTCTATGAGAAATGCTACTAATTCAACTAAAGACACAAATGACAACATGAATAATGATGGATATGTAGCAACTAGAACAGCTACAGACGCAGGAGCTGCAACATTTATGGGTATGACATCAACTGCATGGACATGGTTAATTATTGGCGTTGCTACAATAGCAATAGTCGCTCTTGTTTGGTACTATGGAAATCAATTAAAAGCCTCTAGATATGATGATAGAGACTAATTAATCTTTTAATGCACTTTAAATTAATTTAAGGTGCATTATTTTTTATTTTATGATATAATATTTATTGTAATATAAATATTAGGAGTAAGATTTACATGAATACAAAATTAATTGCAAAAAATCCGACTGCATATCATAATTATACAATTGAAGATAAATTAGAAGCAGGAATAGTACTATCAGGTACAGAAATAAGGTCTATAAGAAAAGGTAAAGCTAACTTAAAAGATAGTTATGCTATTATTAAAAATGGAGAAGTTTATATTGTAGGAATGCATGTTAGTCCTTATGAACATGGAAACATTTTTAATAAAGATCCCTTACGTGATAGAAAACTTTTATTAAATAAAAAAGAAATAAATAAATTATTCGGTTTAACAAAGCAAAAAGGATACAGCTTAGTACCCATTAGCCTATATTTTAAAGGAAGTTTAGTTAAAGTAGAACTAGGTATTGGTAAAGGTAAAAAATTATATGATAAACGTCAAGATATTGCAAAAAAAGATGCAGAGCGAAGAATAAATCAAGCTATGAAACAAAAATACAGAGATTAATAATTAACCTCTGTATTTTTTATTTTAAGTATTCTAGAAACGACCTCCACCGCCGCCTCCGGCCTCCGCCGTCCGCCACCACCAGATGAGCCGCCTCCAAATCCTCCACCTGAACTATATGAAGACGTACTAATACTTGCTGAACTAGTATGTATGGCTGTTTTTACGCTATTGTTCAGTTCTCTTGTTATTCCTAAATTTATGCTTTGATATATTAATAAATTAGTATCTATATCACTTGTGTCTGTTATATACATTTTCATTCTCTTTTCTACTTTATCGGCACAACCTAAAACTGTTGCTGTAACTAAATATTTCTCCCATAATGTAATTTCAGGCAAATCTTTTTCATCAAAATTACTAAAATCTTTTAAGAATCTTTTATGTGCAAGCCATTTTGAATATAACAGTTTTCCATTAGTAGACCTATCTTTATCTTTATTAGCTATAACTAAGTAAATCACATTAAGCACTGTTATTCCCATTAAGTATGCCAAAACTTGTAATCCACAATTGCTAAGCCCATGAAATACTCCAAAAGCCATAAATATACTAAATATATAATTTATACTTGTTAAAACTATATATGTTATAGATAATCCATTTCCCTTAAAATATTCTTTAAAACCGACTTCTTCTTCAGTTACTTTTTTAAATTCATCAATTTTCTTGATTAACCTTTTCGCCCTACTAGTAGTTTTTCCATAATTTTTTAGAGTCGTCATTGCACATCTGTTTTCTTTTCCAACCATATTAAACAACACATCTAATACTACTGCTTCTGCACTTGTTCCTACATAGCTTTCATTTTCACGAATTAAAGTAATGTTTTTTCCATTCGGATTCTTTTCATAAGATATTACTTTTTTATTTATTAAATTTAATATAGTAGCTGAAAATCCTATATTAGTACTTTTTCTTTTCATTAAATATTCTAATACATTTGGATTATCTTCACTTGGAAAATCTCTATAATAACGCCCTTTAAATTTATGCTTTTCATTAATTATTTTTATAAGTTTATATATAGCAAAAATACCTAAGACCACATTTGTAATTATAACAAATATTGTAAAAATTCTCCTTATTTTCGCTTGTTTTACTTCTAATATGTTTTCTAATTGTTTATATATAGTTAAAGCTTGTTCTTTTATTTCTTCATCAAAGCCTTCTTCTATTTCTTCCTTAAAATCTTCTAATCTACTTCTAGTTAAAAACATATAATTATTTTCCGTTAAACTCTCTAAACTATATTTTAAGTCTTCTTTCCAATCTTCATTAACCAAGTCCTTTGTTGCATCAATTCTTTCTAGAAAGTTTTGCTTTTCCTCACTTGTTTCATCTAACTCATTTACTAATTCTAGTGCATAATTATAATAATACATTCTAGGTGACTCTTCTAAATCTAATACTGCTTGACTCGCTCTATTTTCAAGTTTTAGCTTTGCTTCTTCTCTTTCACTATTTGCTGTATCTGCCATCATTTCTTCATATTTTAAAATGTTGTCTCTTCCGTCCACATTAGATTTTTTAGTAGCTAATGGCACAAGGTCTTTATTAAACATAACTCTTACTGTTTCAGGTGTGTAACTTTTAACATTTTTATCTTCAAAATATAACGTTTTAGAATCTAAGATTTTATTTTCACCTGTTAATGGTCCATGAGACCAAATTCTAACACCACTATCTTCTCCCGGTAAATGTATTAAAACTTGGAAATCATCTATATTTTCTTCATAATATTCTCCCAAAAAATTCCAATATAACTCTGCTACATCATTATGTACTACCACTACATCTGTTATAGTATATTCAATACAGATAACTTTATTTTTATCACCTGGGCAATAAATTTTAAAGTCTACACTAGATCCTCCTTGATCAAGTTCATAAACTCCATAATCACCATTAGAAGCTCTATTTACTTTTTCATATACATTCTCTACTTTATCTATATCATTAATTGTATTAAAGTTTTCTTGTGATATATCATATACTTTTATATCCTTTATATCACTTCCATTATATATATCTGTATTTCCTGCAAAGTTACTATATATCCCTGTAAATTTTGTCGCATAATTGTTTCTAATTTCTATATTTCTTGTCCTACCATTATACTCTCCACCAAGTAAAGTAGCTTCTTTTATTGTTATTGAACCATCCTCATTTATCGTTACATCTTGATATAATAGTTTTGTGCTCTCTTCTGCTGCCAATACCTTATTTGTCAAAAAAAGTGTAAGTATTATTATAATAAATATTAATAATATCCTTATTTTTTTCATCTTCATCCCCCAATATATAAAATTATGATATAGAAAAACAATGTTTTCTATATCATAATTGCTTACATTATAAAGTTACATATCGTTTATATTATTCTTTCTATATTTTGTTACTTGAACCAAAAACATCTACCATTTTATGTTTTACTGTTTCTTTAATTAAGTCTCTTGCAGGTGTTAAATATTTTCTTGGGTCAAATGCACTTGGGTCTTCTGCAAATACTTTTCTAATTCCAGCTGTCATTGCTAATCTTAAGTCTGTATCTACATTTATTTTTGATACTCCAGATACACTTGCTTCATGTAATATTTCATCTGGTACACCTTTTGCTCCTGGTATGTTTCCGCCATATTTATTGCACATATCTACTAATTCTGGGATAACTGTTGATGCTCCATGTAATACTATAGGAGTATTTGGTATTTTTTCTTTTATTTCTTTTAAAATATCAAATCTAAGTTTTGCTTCTCCTTTAAATTTATAAGCTCCATGGCTTGTACCAATAGCAATTGCTAAAGAATCACAACCTGTTCTTCTAACAAATTCTTCAGCTTGGTCAGGATCTGTATACATAGCATCTTTTGCATCTACATTTACATCATCCTCAATACCTGCTAATTTTCCAAGTTCAGCTTCTACTACAACTCCTTTAGAATGAGCATAATCTACTACTTGTTTTGTTAATCTAACATTTTCTTCAAAATCATATTTTGAACCATCTATCATAACAGATGTAAATCCATTATCAATACACATTTTAGCTGTTTCAAAATCTGGTCCGTGGTCTAAATGAATTGCAACTGGAACTTCTGGATGTTCTTCAACCGCAGCTTCTACCATTTTCATTAAATATCCTATTCTTGCATATTTTATTGCACTTGATGATGCTTGTAATATAACTGGAGATTTAGCTTCTGCTGCTGCATCCATAATTCCTTGTATTATTTCCATATTATTTACATTAAATGCACCTATTGCATATCCTTCTTTCATTGATTTTTCAAACATATCCTTTGTTGTAACTAACATATTAATTCCTCCTTTTTTATTTTGTTTACTACTTTGTTATTTTATTTCTTATTTTGCAATATGTCAAGTGTTTTTGAAACAAAGAGAGACATTTAAGGTCTGTCCCTAAAATGTCTCATTCATATTTTATCAACTCTATTTTGTTTGATATAAAGTTTTCATTCTTATCAATATCTTTACTTAAATCTGTCGATAAATATTTCTTATTATCATCTGCAAATACAGTTACTACGCTTCTATCTATTTTATCTGCTAGTAATACCGAAGCTATAAAATTAGCTCCTGATGAAATTCCAACTCCTAACCCTAACTCTCCTGCTAATTTTCTAGACATGTTTATTGCATCTTCATCATTTACTAAAATTATTTCATCTATCTTATTCTTGTCTAATAAATCTGGTACAAAATCATCACCTATTCCTTCTATTTTATGCTGACCTATTATTTCCCCTCTAGATATTATCGGCATCTTATCAGGCTCTAATGCTACTATTTTAATATCTTTATATTCATTTTTCACTCTGGCACCTATTCCCATCAGAGTTCCACCTGTTCCTACTCCTGATACAAAGCCACCTATGGATTCTCCTAATTTCTTTAACTCTTCTGTTATCTCTTTTCCTGTTGTTTCATAATGTGCTTTATAATTATCTTCATTTCCAAATTGATTTGCTAAAAATCCATCTTTTTCTTTCGCTAATTTTTTAGCTTTTTCTACACATCCTATAAATCCACCTTGTTCTTTTGATATTAAGGTTACATTTGCTCCATAGTTTTTCATTAGCTCTATTCTTTCTTTACTTGCCCAATCAGGCATAAAAATATATACAGGATGCTTATAATATGCTCCAATTGCTGCAAGAGAAATTCCTGTATTTCCACTTGTAGCTTCTACTATTGGTTGACCTTTTTTTAGTTTTCCTTTTTTCATTGCCTCATTTATTATATAGAAAGCTACTCTATCTTTTATACTCCCAGTTAAATTATAATATTCTAATTTTGTAAATATATTTATCTTTTTATCATTATATTTACACAAAATTTTTATCATAGGAGTATTTCCTATTATATTTTTTAGCATTCTCCTTCACCTTCACTATTATCCTCTTTGTCACCTATGCATTTTTTACTTGGTTGTTCAAAGCTTAAATACCAATTGACTCCATTTCTATTTTTATTTATATATTCTACCCTTTTTTCTAATTCTTCATACGTTTGTGGTATAGGTACTATTACAGGCTGATTTGGCATCCAATTTGCAGCAGTAGCCCCACCCATACACTCTGCCATTTGAAGTGCTCTTACAGTTCTTAATATCTCCGGTATAAATCTTCCCACATTCATTGGATATATTAATATTGTTCTTACAATTTGCTTATCATCTATAATATAAACATTTCTAACAGTTTCTGTTGTACTCATTTCATTAGAAATCATTCCATATCTTCTTGCAATTATTGCATTTCTATCTGCTATTATTGGAAATGATATTTTTATTCCTGTTCTACAATAAATATCATAAACCCAAGCTAAATGAGAACTATTACTATCCACACTTAAACCTAATAATTCTGTATTTATTTCTTTAAAATATGTATGTGCTCTTGTAAATGCAATCATCTCTGTTGTACAAACTGGAGTAAAATCTCCTGGATGTGAAAATAGTACAAGCCATTTCCCTTCATAATCTTTTAAACTTACTTTTCCAAAAGTAGATATAGCTTCAAAATCAGGTGCTTTCTCACCTATTTTTACATTTCCATTTTCTAATAATTCATAATTCATAAAAATAAACTCCTTTCATTTCTATATATTATGAAAGAAGTTTTATTTTGTTAATTCTTATTTAATTTTCTTATATATAATCGGTTCGTCATATCCAAATGTTCTCTTTCCATTCATTTCCATAGTTTCAGAAACCTCTAACATTTCTTCAGAAAATCTTTCAAATAATTTAAACTTTAGAACTGGAGTAAACATGCTTTCACTTCCGCCTTCCCATATTCCATCATTTAATTTATATATAGCTGGTGTGAATTTTTCTGAAACTTTTAAGTCTAAATAATCCAATTCATCTATGTCAGTATATGTGACATTTCTTCCGTATTCTTTTGGAATTTCATATGAAGTAAGTTTTATACCTTCTTCCTCTTCTGTAAAAAGAAACAAGTGTGAAGACGAATTTGTCTTTTCATTTAACGTATAATAACTTTCCTCTAAAATAAATATTCCCATGAAATCATTTGGTAAATTCTTTATTTTGGTATTGCAAATAGTATTTACATGTCTTGCAAACGGAAATCCGTTATTTTTTAATTTATTATACTGTTCTGAATTATCAAAATTTCCCTCTAAAAGATTTATAAATTCACTTAATTTACTCATTTTATTTCTCCCTCTTTCAAGTAGTTAACTATTAGTTAATTCGACCATCTTGATCCAGTATATTCATCTATCATCTCTAATATATCATTTATATTACTACTTACATTTATTTTTTTATCTATATCTGCCTCTCCTTGTTTTAACAGAATCTTTTGATTTGAATTATAATCATAAAATTCTAATGTAGACGTAGGTGCATCATAAACATCAACACCTGTATTTATTCCTTCTGTTTGATCTGTTAAATCTGATAACATTTCTTTCAACTTTCTCAAATCTTCGCTAGGAATTTTACCGTACTTCTTCTGTTGTACTATTTACAATTTCTTTACCATATTCTTCTATGTCTTTCACTTTTGGTACTGTATCACACTCAAATTCGTATATACTTCCGTCTTCACATATTATAGTTCCTCTATAATAAAATCCCCATGAGAAATTCATTGAAGAGCTTTCTATTAATACTCTTTTCTTATTTTTAGACATAATGTTAATTACCAATATTACTATTGCTAAAATAATTATTAAAAATATTAAGCCAATTATAATATTTCTTATTTTTTTACTTTTCTTTTTATTATCTTCCATTTATTTATCCTCTTTAATTTTATATTATTCTTCCGGATTTTGTTTTAAACGTAAATATCCAAGTTCCTCCCATACATTGTACGCAAGGTTTAGTCTAAATACTAAAGTAGGCTTAGCGCCCGCTCTGTTTTTATCAACTACGCAGGCATAATATCTAACATCAGGGTCATCAAACTTTTTAAGATTAAAGAATTTTGTATCAACCTCATTTAGAGAATATTCATAATCTGCAAGTGTTTCTCTACTTATTTGTTTCATTAAACATAGTGTGTCTAAAACTTCTTTTACAGTTCTACTTACAGCTAAATCATTTACATCTAGATTTACAGGCAATGTTTTACTTTCCGTTAATTGCAAAGTTGAGCATATATATAAGTTAAAATTCTGTGCTAAGTTTGATAAAATTGTTGCCGTTTTCTTTAATTCTTCTCCAATACCTATATTTGCAGTATCTGTTTTTAATGTGTCATAAAATACATATTCAATTTGCTCTTTATAATAATAGTTCATAATAACTTTTTGAAGTTCATCATTTGTATGGTCAGTTATATTAATAAAGTAAATTGCATTTTTCATTTCTTTATTAGCCCAATTTGTAATTTGTACAGTTTTTCTAAATTCTTCTGATTCTTTTGTTAATCTTTTTACAAAATCTCCTTGTCTTTCATTTGGCTTTCTTAATATAAATCCTTCTTCGTCTGTTTCAACTTTCTTTGGATCATCTGCTCTATATTTAAATTCTAGTAATTCACCTTCTGTTTTACTTAAATGAACTCCATGTAATTCTTGAATTGCTTTATTGTTTATTATTGTAGTTATTAAACAAAGCTTCATTTTTTCTTCTGACATTTCATTTGAAATTATTAGCACTTTCTTTTTATGTACTAATGCTACATGTGCTGCAATGTCAATTGTAAACCTACTCTTACCAGAGTTTGAAGGCATTGCAAACGCCATAGTCTCTCCTTTTCTTATTCCTTTAAATACACTTGTAAGTATTGGGAATGGAAGTGGTAATCCATTTCTTAAATTGTTGTCTCCTGATTCTAAGAATGTTGTAAGGTCTTCATTTAAAATAGCACGTTTGAATTTCTCTGTAGCATTTACTTGTTCTATTGCACTTTTTACTTCTTCAATTGACATTTTATCATAAAGGGTATACTCAGTTATTTCAACTACTTTGTCTTGTATATTTTTTATTGGAATTGCTAAATAACTTTTTCTTAATACAAAAAGTTTTCTCAAATCTATATATATTTTTTCTACATCGTAATCTTTACCTTTAACTTCATTTTTTAGTTCTGTTTTAAATTTATATACTGCTTCATTATCTCTTGCAAAGTTGAAACCTCTTTTAGCGTCTTCAGAACTATATGCTCCACCTTCGGTAAATAGAATACTTTTATATACATTTAAGCAATCACTATCTTCAAAATAACATTCTTCAAATGGGAAATAATATTTTACAATAAGTTTTGGATCATTTAACAACAAACCTATGAATGTACGCTCTAATTCTACATCACTTAGCTCAGGAGGATAAATTCCATCTTGTTCTTCTACTTCTTCAACAATTTCATCCTCATCTTCATCATCTTCATCATCTTGCATTTTGCTTAATTCATCTATTTTTTTATAAGCTGCCATATAATCTTTATTTAATAATTCTTCTCTTATCTCTTCTATTAACTTTTCATTTTTCTTAGTTACTTTTATACTATCTAATATTTTATATATTCCTTTAATTTTATCTTCTTCCATCTATTCAAATCCTTTCTTGTATATTTTGTAGTTTCATGGAGGAGTATTATCTTCCTCCTCCACCTCCTCCGGCCTCCGGCCACCACCGGCCGCCTCCAGAGAATCCTCCGCCTCCACCAGAAGCAGAAGTATATGCTGAAGACATTGATGTACTAATTGCATTTGAGAAACTTCTAGAAAAATCCGTATGTACCATTAAGTACATATATGGATAAGTATTTATATTAATCGTATTTTCAATGTCTGGATATACTATTTTTAATTGTTCTAATACTTTATCAGCAATACCAAATGCAGTAGCGAAAACTAAGAAATGTTCCCAGATTGCAATTTCTGGTACTTCTCTTTTATCAAGTAGTGAAAATTCTTGCATATATTTCTTTAAGCCTTTCCATTTGGCTATTTCATCTATACCTGCTTGTGTGAAGACATTTATCTTTGAAATCTCTATTCCTGTTGCAACTATATTTAAGAACATTATAATATCAAAAACTACACATCCAGCAATAACTATATTTCCAATCCATTCTACAATGGCAAACGACATACATACGCAAAATATAAATATTGCTACAGACAATGCTTGCATTCCTGATTCTTTTAGATATTTGCTTTGTTCTTCTTTATCAAGTATCTTTTTATCTATTAATTTTATTCTTGTCCCTTGTCTTATATCTTCTTGTAAATCTAATATTTTTGTTGATGGTGATTTTTTAATAAATTTTTCTAACTCTTTTACTGTTAATACACCATTTTCTTGCTTTTCAAAAGCTGATATTAAGAACTTTCCAATTGCTTTTTCGTCTTTATTTTCTAATGCTAGAATACCATCCTTATCTAATAATTTAATAGAAATTTCGTCTTTTCCTTTTTCATTTTTTGTTGATTGTATTTCTATTAATTTCTTTAAAGATAAATTCAATAATGTAGCAGAAAATATCTTTCCCGTATCATTTGGTTGTAAATCTGTTTTTGTTTCTTTTTCTAAAAATACTGCTTCTGCAGGTGAAGCATCTTCTCTAGGTAGTTCTCTAAAGTAAATTATTTCTTCACTTGGCTTTTTTTCTTTTCTTTCTCTTATCACCTTGATTTTTCTTATGATACTGATTATAAAAAGAATACTTAATACCGTAATTGCAATATAGATAAGTACTACATATATCATTTTTTGATTTCTTAATCTATTTGCTTCTTCTGCCCAAACACTTTCTTCTTCTAATACAGTATCTAAAATAGGATGGTCATATGTTCTTTGGACTTCATCACTTAAAACATCCCTTGGAAATAATGTTCTTATTTCTACATATGTTCCAGCTTTAAAATCATTCACAGTAAATTCTATTTTATTATTATCTGTGGCATATATCTCTCCATTTAATCCTGCTGTGTGTCCCCATACTCTTAATTCCTCTTTATTATCAACTTCTTTTGGTAAAGTTATTGTTCCTGTAATTTTCTTAGCATCTATTTCAAAATCTTCACCCACAAATTGCCAATAAAGCTGATTATAATCTGAATATCTTCCTACTGCTCCTTCTACTGTATATGAAATTTCATAAGTTCTAGTATCTTCTTCATCATCTAGTCCTACACCCCATGCAATCTCAAAATTGCCATCGCTATTTATTAATCCGTAATAATAATCTTTAGTTACATGATACATAAGTCTTGAGGTTTCTGTAAAATCTTTATTTATTCCGTTTGTTATTTCTTTTACTTTTACATCTTTTATGTCCAAATATTTATTAATATCTGTTTTAAATGTCTTAAATAGTGTATTTGTATCTTCTATGTCTATATCCCAAGTTTCTGTAACGACCATATCTCCATTTTCTTGAATTTTAGCATCAAAATTCAAATTATTTAACTCCAAATCACTTGAAGCCGCATTGCTTTTATTTCCTATAATCAGAAATAAAAACACAAATATTAAAATTATAAATAGTCTTCTAATCTTTTTCATCAACATTCCCCTTTATTTTATTTTTTATATCATCCATCTTAATCTTAACATCTTGTGGTAAAGTTTCTAAATAAGGCACTTCTTCATTTTCTATTTCATATCTTTCTTTTACTTTCAGAATTCTTCTTACACTTCTATTTATTTTTGCTATGTTTATCTTTCCATCATTTACTTCTTTTAATATTTTATCAATTAAAGCCTCATCACCTGTGTTATATTTAAATAAAATTATATCATTCCCCGCTTTAAATGCTTTTATTAAGGCTCTTTTTGTTCCATATAATATCTTTACTGCCTTCATTCTTATATCATCTGTAATTACTATTCCATTAAACCTATTTTTCTTTCTTATATATTTCCTAACAAAAC
>CALXXB010000013.1 GCA_944392525.1 uncultured Clostridia bacterium
TATTCATGTGGTCCAACTGTATATAAAGATGCAACTATAGGAAATATGAGAACAAATATATTTCAAGATGTATTAAGAAGAGTTTTACGTTATAATGGATATAAATTAAAACATGCAATGAATATTACAGATGTAGGACATCTAGTTTCAGATGGAGATGAAGGAGAAGACAAAATGATAAAATCAGCAAGAGAAGAACATAAAACTCCTGAAGAAATAGCTGAGCATTATACAAAATTATTCTTTGATGATTTAAAAGCACTAAATATAGAAACACCTGAAATTGTATGTAAAGCAACAGATCATATAAAAGAAATGCTTGCATATGTCGAAACTTTAGTAGAAAAAGGATATGCTTATGAAACTTCTACAGCAATATATTTTGATGTATCAAAATTAGATAAATATCCTGTTCTTTCTAATTTGAATGTAGAAGACCAAAAAGCAGGAGCAAGAGTTGAAGTTGATCCAGAAAAAAGAAATCCTTATGATTTTGCTCTTTGGATAAAAGCACCAGAAAATCATTTGATGAAATGGGATAGCCCATGGGGACCAAGTTATCCAGGATGGCATATTGAATGTTCTGCTATGGGACAAAAATATTTAGGGGAACAATTTGATATACATACAGGAGGAATAGATTTAATACCAACACATCATGAAAATGAAATAGCTCAAAGTAAAGGATATTGTGGTAAAATACCAGCAAATTATTGGTTGCATGGAGAATATCTACTAATAGATGGCGGAAAGATGTCAAAAAGCTTAGGAAATGTATATTTATTAAAAGATATCATTGATAGAGGATATAATCCTTTAACTTATAAATTATTTAGCTATTCTTCACATTATAGAAACAAATTAAACTTTACATGGGAAGGCATGGATGCAGCAGAAAAATCTCTTGAAAGATTAAAAAATGGTTATAAGCTTCATTTAAACGGAACAGATGATGTGGAAGAGAAAAGCGTTAATCAATTTGAAGAAAGATTCCATAAAGCAATTAATGATGATTTAAATATGCCACTAGCAATGGGTGTAGTTTGGGAAGTTGTTCGTTATAATAAAAAGTCTCCTAAGCTTGCTAAACTTTTATTAAAATTTGATGAAGTATTAGGGTTAAAACTAGATGAAGAAGATAAAAAACAAGAAGATATACCAGAAGAAATATTAAATTTGGTAGAAGAAAGAAAAGCAGCAAGAGAGAATAAAAATTGGGAAGAGTCAGATAGACTAAGAGATTTAATAAATAGTAAAGGTTATAATATAAAAGACACTAAGGATGGAATGGAAATAACTAAAAAATAGATAGAAGTTTTTGCTTCTATCTTTTTTTACTTTCTTTTATAATTTTATATTCTTATTGCTTGTGGTATTGTATTTTAAGAAATAATGTAATATAATCAAAAAAGTAAAAGGGGGATATAAAAAGGAGGAATTTGTAATGGCAATATTATTACCAGGAGGAGCAGGATATATTGGAAGTCATACTGCTGTGGAATTATTAAATGCAGGGAAAGAAGTTGTAATAGTTGATAATTTTTCAAACAGTAAACCAGAAGTGTTAGATAAAATAAAAGAAATTACAGGGAAAGATTTTAAATTTTATGAATTAGACTATTTAGACAGAGAAAAATTGGAAAAAGTTTTTGAAGAAAATAAAATAGAAGCAGTATTAAATTTCGCAGGATATAAAGCTGTAGGAGAGTCAATACAAAAACCATTAGAATATTATCATAATAATATAACAGGTTGCTTAATTCTTTTAGAAACTATGAGAAAATATAATGTTAAAAAATTTATATTTAGCTCATCTGCAACTGTATATGGGGAGCCAGAGAAAATACCTTTGACAGAAGAATGTAGAACAGGTGGAACAACAAATCCATATGGTACATCTAAATTATTTATTGAACAAATATTAAAAGATTTGTATAGATCTGATAATACTTGGGATATTTGTATACTTAGATATTTTAATCCAGTAGGGGCACATGAAAGTGGATTAATTGGTGAAGAGCCACAAGGCATTCCAAACAACTTAATGCCTTATATAGCAAGGGTGGCAGCAGGAACATTAAAAGAATTATCTGTATTTGGTGATGATTATGATACACCAGATGGAACAGGTGTAAGAGATTATATACATGTAGTAGATTTAGCAAAAGGACATGTATGTGCTTTAAATAAACTAGATAAAGAAAACGAAGGATTATTTATATATAACTTAGGAACAGGAAAAGGATATAGTGTATTAGACATGGTAAAAGCTTTTGAAAAAGCAACAGGAAGAAAAGTACCTTATAAAATAGCTCCAAGAAGAGAAGGAGATATTGCAACATGTTATGCAGATCCTAAAAAAGCAAAGGATGAATTAGGCTGGGTTGCAACTAAAACTTTAGAAGACATGTGCATGGATTCATGGAATTATATTGAAAAGAGTATGTAAATGGAACAGTATCAATTAACAAAAAAGCAAGAAGTTGAAAAAAGAATATTTGATATTATACTTTCTATAATTGCAATAGTGATAACATCACCAATTATGCTTTTTATTGCTATTGCGATTAAGGTAGATAGTAAAGGAAAAATAATATATAAACAAAAAAGAATAACTAAAAGTGGCAAAGAATTTACAATATATAAATTTAGAACAATGGTAGAGAATGCAGAAAAGGAGACAGGACCAGTACTTGCTAAAAAAGATGATAACAGAATAACAAGAGTTGGAAAAGTACTAAGGAAGACAAGATTAGATGAATTGCCACAGTTTTTCAACGTCTTAAAAGGAGATATGAGTATAGTAGGTCCTAGACCTGAAAGAAGAGAAATTATAGATGAAATTATAAAAGAAGTACCGAAATACAAAGAAAGAGAACAAGTAAAAGCTGGTATAACTTGTATAGCCCATATAAAAGGCGATTATTATACGGAACCAGAGTTAAGGCTAGAATATGATAAAGAATACATGAAAGATTGGAGTATAAAGAAAGATATAAAGATAATTTTTAATACTGTAAAAAAGATAGGTAAAGAAGTTCTTAAATTAAAGCAAAAAAATAGTAAAGGAAGTGCCGAATATAACAAAGATTGATTTAAGTGTAATTATTCCAATATATAATCCTAAAGAAGAATATCTAGAAGAGTGTTTAAAGAGTATAACTAATCAAAAACTAGAGAATATTGAATTTATATTGTTTTTAGATGGTTGTAATAAATTTACAAAGGAAATATGTTATAAATATAAAAATCAAGATTCAGAATAGTAATACATAAACAAGAAAATAAATGCTCTAGATGTAATGAGAGCAAGAATATATGGACTTTCTTAAAAGGAGAAGAAACTATTTTTATGAAAGACTTATTAGACAACGGTTTTAATATTTATAGTGTTGATAAACAAATTGGTTATGTCCATGATGAGGAAAGCAATTGGTTTACTGGATTTGATGATAAATATTTATATGACCAAGGTGCTATATTTTATAAAATGTTTCCAAAAGAATATAAACTACTAATAATCCAGTATTTAGTTAGAAAATATCCGTTATATAGAAATAATCTAAAAATAGTACAAGCATATAAACAAATGGTAAGCGGAGTAAAACGGATTAGAAAATTTATTAAAATGAAGGTTAGCTGCATAAATTATTGACAATATCAAATAATTAATATAAAATTATAACATAAAATAACTAAAAACCAAAGAGGAGAAAAAGGTGGAAAGTATAATACATAAAAGTATTGTCAATGTAGAAAGAGAGTTACATTTTAGTAAAACAAAGTATAGTTTTATTAATTATAGATATTTCAAAGATAGTAGTAAAAATCTGTAATATTCAGGCTTTTAGTGCTGTCTTTTTTGCGTTTAATTAGTTATTAAATTTTAAATATAAAAATAGATAAAGGGAGGAAAACAAATGAAAGAGAAATTAAGAGGAAGACAAGGTATAACATTGATTGCATTAGTAATAACGATTATTGTATTATTAATACTTGCGGGAGTAAGTATAGCAATGTTAACAGGAGATAATGGAATATTAACACAAGCAAATAATGCAAATATACAACAATCACATGCGACAGTAAAAGAAGCAGTCAGATTAGCGTATAATGAATGGAGATTAGAAGTAGAAACATCAAATAATACAAAAGTAGCTAGTACAGAAAAAGTAACAATACAAGGAAGAGAAGAAAAGGCAGAAGCTGAACCAGCATCAACGTTTTTTGATTATTTAGTATCAAAAGGATATATAGATGAAGAAACAAGGATATTAAATGTAGAGAATCTAACAGGGAGTAAACAATCATTAGGAAACGGAACAGGAACAGAAGATGTATATAAATTAGAAGAAGAAAATGGAGAATATAAAGTAGTTTACTATGAGGATGGAACAACAAATACGGTTATAGATACAATATCAGATACAGTAGCAGATACCGGAGACAATTGGGATGGAATAGCAACAGACCAAAAATATTTTACATTTTCATTTGATCAAGAAAGTAAAACAGCAACATTAACTGGAGTTAAAGATGAATATGCTGTAAAAGGATATTATAATGATAGAGGTTATACAATAGCAATATTAGATGGAGATAACCTAATTACAGATATTGTTATTCCTGAGCATGTTAAAGATGATAATAATATAGAATATACGGTTACAGGGATAGGTGATTCGGCTTTTAAATGTGAAACAAGCACAGATAGAGATAGCTTATTTACAAGCTTTAAGCTTCCAAATACTATTGTGTCAATAGGAAGCAACGCTTTTGAAAATTGTGTAGAAATGCAAAATATAGTAATGTCAAAGAATGTAAAAACAATTGGCAACAGAAGCTTTTGTGGTTGTTCAAAGTTAAAAAATATAGAATTACCTCAATATATAACCAGAATAGAGCAAGATACTTTTGCACAATGTGAGCTTTTAGAAAGTATTACTATACCAAGTGGAGTAACAAGCGTAAGAGAGAATGCTTTTTCTATGTGCCATGTATTGAAAAATGTAACTATAGAAGGAGATTTGACATATATAGGAGGTGGAGCTTTTTATGGTTGCACGCAGATAAAAGAGATTTCAATTCAGGGAGATTTGGAATATGTAGGTGATTATGCTTTTGGTTTATGGGGAGCAGATCAAATTATAAATTTTGAGATTTCAGCTCAACCAGAAACAGGTTGGGGTACACGTTGGGATTACGATTATTATTCAAGTTCAACAAAAATTGAATCACAAATAAATTGGGGAGTAAAAATGTAGATTAAGTGAGATTTAAAGGAGAGAAGACAAATGAAAAATTTTAAAAAACAGAGAGGTATAACATTAATTGCATTAGTAATAACGATTATTGTGTTATTAATACTTGCAGGAGTAAGTATAGCGATGTTAACAGGAAATAATGGAATATTAACACAAGCAAATAATGCAAATGTACAACAATCACATGCGGCTGTAAAAGAAGCAGTTAGATTAGCATATAATGAATGGAGATTAGAAGTAGAAACATCAAATAATACAAAAATAGCTAGTACAGAAACAGTAACAATACAAGGAAAAGAAGAAAAGGCAGAAGCCGAACCAGCATCAACATTTTTGGATTATTTAGTATCAAAAAATTATATAGATGAAGAAACGGGAATATTAAATGTAGAGAATTTAACTGGAAGCAAGCAATCATTAGGAAATGGAACAGGAACAGATGATGTATATAAATTAGAAGAAGAAAATGGGGAATATAAAGTAGTTTATTATGAGAATGGAACAACAAACACAGTAATAGATACAATATCAAATACAGTAGCAGACACTGGAGACAATTGGGATGAAACAGCAACGGATCCAAAATATTTTACATTTATATTTAATGAAGAAGATAAGACAGCGATATTAACTGGAGTTAAAGATGAGTATGCTGTAAAGGGATATTATCAAGGAGAAACCAATAGACCATATACTATTGCGATAATTGATGGAGATGAGACGATTACAGATGTAGTTATACCAATGCATGCAACTGATGAAAGTGGGGTAGAATATACAGTAACAGAAATAGGTTCAAATGCTTTTTGGGCTAGAGATGTATATCAAACAGATGGTAAAAGTATGTTTACTAGTTTTAAAATTCCAGAAACTGTAACTAATATAGGGAGTAGGTGTTTCGGAAAATGTGTTGCGATGAAGAGTATAACATTACCAACGGGCATTACAAGTATTGAATCAAGTACTTTTGAAAATTGTACACTTTTAGAAGAAATAAAAATTCCAGAGAAAGTAACATCTATAGGTTATGGAGCTTTTTCTAATTGTACATCTCTAAAGAATATTACAATAGATGGAAAAATAAATAAAATAGAATATGCTGCATTTTCTAATTGTACGCAATTAAAAGAGATTAATGTTCCAGGAAATATAGAGTCTATGGGAAGCTATGTTTTTGAAAATTGGGGTATAGATCAAACGATAAACTTTGAAATGACAAGCAAGCCAGAAACAGGTTGGAACGAATACTGGAATGGTATAAGTGCAGCAAAAGTAAATTGGGGAGTAGAAATGTAATAAAAGAAAAGGGTAACAATTATGGTAAAAAGCTTTAAGGAAAATGTAACAATAATAATTATAGTATTGTTAGTAATTATGAGTACATTATTAGTGGGTACTCCAATAGAAGAAGACAATGTATTTCCTATATACATTGTCTTTGGAGTATTTAGCGTGTTCTACTTTTTTATAAAACTAATAAAAAGAGATAAAATATCAATAAATAGGCTAGATATATTAATTGGATTGCTAGTTTTTTCAGCGTTCATGCCATTATTAGGAAGTTCATATGCCAGTTTATCTAATACTATATATGGTATAATAAAATATTTTGTTTTATTTATTAGTTATATAATAGTGAAAAACGAATGTAAGAAAAATCCAAAATATATAGACATTATAATAAACACTATAATATTTAGTATACTATTCTTATGTATTATAGGAATAGATGAGATAAATTTTAATATCTTAGAAAACTTCAAGAAAGTTATAGGATATAAATATATACAATATGATGAGATAAGAATAGGATCATTATTTTCATATCCGAATACAATGGCGGCAGTATGTGGAGTAGGAACCTTTTTATGTTTAAGAAATATATTTAAATCCGATAAAAAATCTATTAAAGTAATATATTCATTAATATTATTATTTATGCTTATAACTTTAGTTTTAACATATAGTAGATTAGCTTTTGTTATTTTTGCTTTTATTGTGCTTATTTTTATCTTAATATTATTAAAAAAATATAAGATAAGAGAAAAAATAAATAAAAAAGCAATAATAACAATAGGTTCAATTATTCTTGTTTTAGTTGTTTACGTATTAATAGGAATTAATATACCTAAAAAAGTGAAAGTAGAAGATGAATACCAAAAGATAATCTATTCTGCTGAAGGAAATAAAGATTATGAGTTTAAATTTGATATAATAGCTAAAAGTGATAAAGAATCTTTTTCAATAAGTATTACAGAAAAGAATAAATATTTTGATGATATAAATAAAACAGAAGAAAGTTTTGGAAATTTCGAAGGTGAAAAGGTAATTAATGTACATACAAAAGAAGATACAGCTGTAATATATATAAATATAAAAAATGATGATAAGAATGCAGAGTTTATAATAAATGGAACAAAAATAAATGACGAACAATTTATTTTAGAATATAAGTTTTTACCAACAAATGTAGTTGATAAGATTTCTAATATAAGTTTTAATAACAAAAGTGCTTGGGAACGTTTTACTTTTGTAAATGATGCTCTTAAAATAATAAAAGAAAATTGGATATTTGGAGTAGGATATAATGCATGGCAAACTATGCAATATGGAGTTCAAGACTATAATTATTATTCTCAAGAGGTACATAATTTTTTAATACAAATATTTTTAGAGAATGGACTAATAGGATTTGTTAGCTGTATAGGTGTGTTTATTTATATTATAAATAAAACTTATAAAGAGGCTAAAAAAGAAAATATAGACATGTCTAAAATAAGTTATTTATTAGGAATTAATTTTCTGCTAGTTCATAGTTTATTTGATTTTAATATGTCATTTTTCTATGTTAGCTTTATTATATTTATTTTGATTTCAATTATAAGTTCACAAGAGAATAATGAGAAAGAGATAAAAATAAATGGAATAATATTTTATATAGTATTTATTATAATGTCTATTGTTACTATTTATGTAGCTATAGTAAAAAACAATTTTAATAAAGAAAGTGAGATGTTAAAAGTAAATTCTGTAAGAACAGAAAAAGTTATATTTAGCACATATAATGAATTAATTCCTTTTGATAGAGAAGTTAGAAACAGATATTATAAGTCTTTGAATAATCAAGAAGATAACAATGTGATTGAGATGAAAAATATATTAGAGAAAAATATTTTGACTGAAAGGTATGATACTAATAATTTGGATTTAACTAATTTTGTTGAATTTATAAAAAGTATGCAAGATGAAAATGATATAGACTTTATTGTTGATTATATAAAGGAAACAGAAGAATATTTTAAATATCAACCAGAATTACAAATACAAAGGTTTAATAACATGATAGAAATAATAGAAGTGTTAGAAAACAAAAATATTTCTACAAATGAATTAAAAGAACAAATTAAAGATGAATTGGAGTATAAAGAAAGTTATATTTTAGATTATCAAAAGTGTAGATATCCTAAAGAAAAAGTAGAGGAGTATAAACAAAAAATAGAGTATTTAAAAATATTTTGTAAGGAATAGAAAATGGATATATCAGTGTTAATGTCAGTATATTATAAGGAAAAACCACAATATTTAGATGAAGCTATTAATAGCGTTATAAATCAAACTTATATGCCCAAACAAATAGTAATTATTAAAGATGGAAAATTAACAGAAGAATTGGATAGAGTAATAGATAAATATAAAAATGAATTTCCAAAGTTAATAGATATATATTCTTTTGAAGAAAATAAAGGTCTAGGTTTGGCATTAAGACTTGGTGTAGAAAAATGTAAATATGATTATATTGCAAGAATGGATAGTGATGATATATCAAGAAAAGATAGGTTTGAAAAGCAAATAAAATATCTAGAGAAGAATAAAGATGTAGATATATTAGGTGGATATATACAAGAATATAATGAAACAATGGATAAAGAAATCTCTGTAAGAAAAGTTTCAATAAAACAAAAAGAAATATATAATGAAATAAAATGGAAATCCCCATTTAATCATAGTGCAATTATTTTTAGAAAGGAAGCAGTGCTGAATGCTGGAAACTATAGGGATTATAAAATTGAAGACTATGATTTATGGATAAGAATGAAAATGAAAAACATGAAGATGGCGAATTTAGAAGATATATTAGTAAATTATAGGACGAGTTATGATATGTATAAAAGAAGAACGGGAATTAAGTATTTAAAAGGAATAATAGTTATAGAAAAAGAATTGTTAGATTATGCAATAATAAACAAAGTTGAATATATTAAGAATATTATAACAAGATCACTTTTAGCATTTATTCCACCCAAAATAAAAATGTTATTATACCCAAAACTAGTAAGGAAGTTAAAATGAAAAATAGAAAAATTAGAATTAAATAAGAAATCTATTAAAGAAGTGGAGTTTCTTAGAAGATATTAAGATTTGCATAAGGACGGTATTTTTTCTTTTTAATAAATTGTAAATGATAATAGTTATATATGTTGACAACTAAAAAAAGTTAATATAAAATTATAGTGTGAAATAACTAAAGAGGAGAAAAATATGAAAACTATATCACATAAAAGCATTGTCGCTGTAGAGAGAGAGAGAGAGAGAGAGAGAGAGAGAGAGAGAGCTACACTTTAGTAAAACAAAGTATAGTTTTATTAATTATAGATTTGAAGAGGATAGTAGTAAAACCTAAAAAATTAGGGTTTTATTGCTGTCTTTTTTGCGTTTAATTAGTTATTAAATTTAAAATATAAAATAAATAAAAGGAGAGAAGACAAATGAAAAATTTAAGAAAACAGAGAGGTATAACTTTAATTGCTTTAGTAATAACGATTATTGTTTTATTAATACTTGCAGGAGTGAGCATAGCCATGTTAACAGGGCAAAATGGAATACTAACTCAAGCAAATAATGCAAATATACAACAATCACATGCAGCAGTGAGAGAAGGAATTAGTTTAGCATATAATGAATGGCAAATAGAATTAAAAACATCAAGTAGTACAAGGGTTGCAAGTACAGATGTAGTGTCAATACAAGGAAAAGAAGAAAAAACAGAAGCGGGAACATCAACAACATTTCTTGACTTTTTAGTATCAAAAAATTATGTAGATGCAACAACTAAAATAATAAATGTAGAAAATTTAACAGGAAGTAAACAAAGCTTAGGAAATGGAACAGGAACAGATGATGTATATAAAATAGAAGAAGATGATAGTAATTATAAAGTAGTTTATTATGAAAACAGTACAACTACAACAGAAATAAGTACAATACAAAAAGAAACAGATGAAGATAATCCATTTAGCTATACACAAGCAGACATAGATGAAACATTGAAGTATTTTAACTGGGAAATGGTGGATGTAACAGAAGAAAATAGAGAAGACTATGGCTATGATGAAAGTATGGTAGGAAAAAAAGTTGCAATAATCACAGGAACGAAGGAAAATTATTATACTAGTGGAAAGGGAGGAACATTTCCTCTTAAAAAGATAGTAATTCCAAAAACGATAGAAGATTCTGATTATGTAGATATAAATACACCAGCTTATTGGCAAGGTGGTTCATTAGAATATTTAGAAAATTTAGAAACTGTAATATATCTTAATGACTTAGGAACATTTAGTTTGCTAGGAAGTTCAGTAAAATATGTAAAATTAACTTCAAATAAGACACTTGATTATTATTATTTTGTTGAAAGTGATTTAGAAGAATTAAGAGTTTCAAAAGAAGTGGATGATGTAGTAAGTTCAGGAAGTGGAGCTAATATATATGGTGATTATACTATAATAGTAGAAAAAGGATCGACATTGACATTAGAAGATTTTACGAGTGTTGGATTTGAAAAGGAAAAGATTGTTTTTGAATAAAAATATTTACAAGGAAGTGAAAAATTTAAAATGAGAAGGAGAAATAAAGGTATAACATTAATTGCATTGGTAATAACAATTATTGTTTTATTAATACTTGCAGGAGTATCAATTGCAATGCTAACAGGAGATAATGGAATATTAACACAGGCAAATAATGCAAATACACAACAATCACATGCTGCTGTAAGGGAAGGAATTAGTCTAGCGTATAATGAATGGCAAATAGAATTAAAAACATCAAGCAATACAAAAATTGCAAGTACAGAAAAAGTAACAATACAAGGAAAAGAAGAAAGAAGAGAATCAGGAACATCAACAACATTTCTTGACTTTTTAGTATCAAAAAATTATGTAGACGAAACAACTAAAATAATAAATGTAGAAAATTTAACAGGAAGTAAACAGAGTTTAGGAAATGGAACAGGAACAGATGATGTATATAAAATAGAAGAAGATGATAGTAATTATAAAGTAGTTTATTATGAGAACAGTATAACTACAACAGAAATAAGTACAATACAAAAAGAAACAGATGAAGATAATCCATTTAGCTATACACAAGCTGATATAGAAGAAACGTTAAAATATTTTAACTGGGAAATGGTAGATGTAACAGAAGAAAATAGAGAAGAGTATGGTTATGATGAAAGTATTGTAGGAAAAAGAGTAGCAATAATCACAGGAACAAAGGAAAATTATTATACTAGTGGAAAGGGAGGAACATTTCCTCTTAAAAAGATAGTAATTCCAAAAACGATAGATGATTCGGATTATGTGGATATACAAATATCAGGGTTTAATTACGGCTTAAGTTATTTGAAAAATTTAGAAACAATAATCTATCTTAATGATTTAGGCACTTTTTATACAACATCTTGCTATGATTTGAAAAATGTTAAGTTAACTTCAAATAATGAAATAGGATATTATGTAGAGTGTACAAATTTAGAAAATGTTAGTATATCTGAAAATATAACTGAAATAGGATACAGAGTATTTAGTTATTGTACAAATTTAAAAGAATTAAAGATACCAAAAACGGTTACAGAAATATACCAATACGATAACGAAAGATATAATGACAGTGGACCATTTTACAGATGCCCTAATCTAACAATTACAGTAGAAGCAGGTTCTCCACTTACAATAGATCATTTTGAGAACACAGGAATAGATGTAAGTAAAGTAATATTTGAATAGAGGAAAAATGAAAAACAACATATTATTAATAACAATTGTGATAGTATTATTAATGGTAACAATACTGGTAGGTTCACCAATAAAAGATAATGTAGAAATAGTAAAATGCTTACTAATATTTGTTGCTATGATTTATATAATAAAAAAACAAAAGAAGAAAATATCAATTATTACAAATAAAATGGACATATTTGTGATTGTATTGATGTTTTCTTGTTATGTGCCATTAATATTTAATACATATGCTTCTTTAGAAGATACGATAGTAAATATATTATTATATACAAGTTTAGTAGCAGTTTATTTTATTGGAAAAGAAGTTGCTAGTAAAGAAAAAAATTGGTTCATAATTAGAAATGTACTAATAATATCAGGAATAATATTTTTTATACTAGGAATAGAGAATTTAACAAGTAATGTATTTGGAAATGTTCTAGAAAAATTTGGAGTATTGTCATATAGAAATGGAGAAGAAAGACTAATATCTAACTTTGGTTATGCAAATAGTATAGGAATAATTATGGCAAGTATGTATTTATTAGCTATAAATACATTTGTAAAAGAAAAAAATAGAAAATTAGGAACTATTTTAGGTGGAAAAAGCATCTTCTTTTTATCAGGATTATTAATTTCTGAATCTAAGGGAAGTATATTGTTTTTAGGAATAATTTATGTTGTACATTTTTGCTTAAATAAAAAATCTAAAAATAAAGCTCAGATAATAGTAGTTACAATAGTAAGTATAATCTTTTCATTTATGTATTATGTATTGTTTAGTAAATTCAAGAACAATGAAATAGTAATATGGGTAAGTTTAATAGTATTATATGTATTAAGTGTAGTTATGCTTGCTTTAAGTAAAAAAGTTACAAAGTTTATACAGAAAAGTATTTATAAAATAGATATCAAGAAAACATTATTAAGTTTAATAGCTTTAGTATTAATAGTTGTTATACTTTTCTTGGGATTATTACAATTCACAAGTCCGTTAGTTCTATATACAGGAGAAGAAAGAGGAGAAGTAAGAAGAATAATAAGAGGAATAGAGGCAAATAGTACATATAATATTTCTTTTGATATAGAAGCTAAAAGCGATATTGAAAATGAAAATGTATATGAAATAAGTATAGATGAAGAAAATAAATATGACCAAGTAATAGCAGAACATAAAATATATCTTGGAAATTATAAAGGAACAAAAGAAATTAATATTTATACTGATGAAGATACAAATAAGTTAACAATAAGGTATAATAAATTAGAAATTTGTAATGGTGAATTAAAAATAAATAAATTAATAATAAATGAAAAAGAAATTCCAATGAATTATAAATTTATTCCAATGGAATTAGTAAGTAATCTACAAAGTATAACTATGGAAAATAAAAACGTCTGGGAAAGAGGAGTTTTTATCCTAGATGGAATAAAATTAGCATCTAGAAATTGGTTGACAGGAATAGGTGGAAATGGCTGGGAACATTGTTATAAATCAGTACAAAGTTATTCATATGATGCAAGATATTCTCATTGCTATTTAATAACATTATGGATAGAAAATGGAATATTAGGAGTAATAGCATTTTTAGGGATAGTAGTTTTACTAATAAAAGCATTATATATAAATAAAAAAGACAATAAATGTGTAATAACAGGTTTAATTATTTTACTAATATTACTACATAGTATGATGGACTTTGATATGGAGTTTTATTGCATAGAGATATTTGTATTTTTAGGATTAGGAATAATAAGTAGGTATGAAATAGAAGATAAAAAACAAAATAAGATGTTAAATAATATTTTAAGTATTGTGCTTATTATTATATTTATTCTATCTGGAATAGAAAATGTAAAAATTATATACGTAGATAGTAAATTAGAAAAAGCAGATGAGGTAAAATTAGAAACATTAGAAAAAATATTACCATATTCTTTGGAAATAAAAGAAAGAAGATTATTAATTTTTAATGAAAATGAGGACTTAGATAAAAAAGTAGAAACATTGGAAAATATTTTGAATATAAAAAAATATTATGATACTACTGTGTGGTACAAAGAAATGTCTGATATTGGGCTAAAAGAGATAAAGAAGCGGTGAAGAAGAAAAAGGTATAAGCTATATAAAACAAGCAATAGATAATTTAAATACACGAGAGTTTATACAAAAATTAGATATAGATAGTTATGAATATGCTTGCCGTAGTATAGAAAATGTTTGTGAACAATTAAAAAACTTGGTAAGCAATAAAGAAATTATTATAGAAAACTATAATATTATGATAAAACTGATAGATGCTTCTGAAGAAAATATAAAAAATTATGAAATAACGAGAAAATCTAGAATGGAATATTCGGAAATAGAAATGACTTTAGAAAGGTATAGAGAAAATGCAGAAGAATATATTATGCAAAACAGTAATTAACTGGGACTATATAATAATAACAGTAAATAATTATAAACAAAAAGAATTTGCTGAAAAAGAAATATTAAAAAGAAGAAAATTAAAATATATTTCTAAGGAAACTAAAGTAATAATAAGAGTTGCACCAAAAGGATTTGAAACAGGTGCGACATTAATAAAAATGTTAAAAAAACTTAAGTTAAATGGTAAAAAGGTTTTATATATTCCTTCTGCTGGAAAATCACAAAGAACATTATATTATTTCAAGAAAGGTAAATTATGGATAACAACAAATAGTAAGCTAAAGAATGGTGAAGATAAAACTATTTTTGATGAAATCTTAGAAAATACAAAGCAAATACTAAGGAAAATGTCAGAGGGATTACTTATATGTTGCAGTGATGTTGTAATAGGATTTGAAGATAAAATAGAGTTGAAAGAAAAAGATAAAGTATATGTATTCTCAAGCATTGTAGATAAAAGTTTAGGAACAAAACATGGAGTCTTTAAAATAAAGAATAATCAAGTAGAAAAAGTATGCCAAAAAGGAAGTTTAGAACTATTAGAAAAAGAAGGTTTTATAAATGATGGAAATGTGAATATAGATACTGGAATGATGCTAATACCTAATAATGTTATAGAATATTTAAAAAATGTGGAAATAAGAAATAAAAAGATAGGTATATATGAAAATCTTATTCCTATGTTTTGCGAAAAGGAAATGTTAGACACAGTTTTATTAAATGAAGCTAAATTTATACATTATGGAAGTAGCTTGGAAATTATGAATTTAAAAGGAGATAATAATAAGAATTACTTTGAAAATAGTAAATATAATTTTTATGAAACTCCCAAAAATGTTATAGTGTTTAATTCTAGAATAGATAGAAAAATACCTAATAACGTAATCATATATACAACAAAATTAAAAAATAGTAAATGGGTAACTATTATACTAGGAATGGATGACGACATAAAATCGAAAGGAAAAGAGATTAAATTATTTGGAGAAGACATAACGAAGAAGTTTAAGATTAATAACAATTCACAAATAAGTTTATGGAAATTAAAAATGTATAAAGCTAGTAATACAAAAGAAGAAGCTTTAAATAATGCTTTAGAATTATATGATTTTATAAAAAATGATAATGTATCTATTAATTTGAAAAATACACTAAGTATAGAACAAATATTAAAAAAAGAAATATAGCAAGGAAATGAATATGGAAAAAAGAGTTGAAGTAGAATTACCGATTAGAATAAATTTTGGAGGAGCCTGGTCTGACACACCACCATTTTGTAAAAGAGAAGGTGGCTCAGTATGTAATGGCTCAGCTACTATAAATGGACAAAGACCAGTTAAAGTAATAATTGAAGAAATCAAAGAAGATAAAATAATTTTACAAAATGAAAATAGTAAGTTAGAGATTAATAAATTAAGTGAGCTAGAAAAAGAAGAAAATTCTGAATTTGAATTATTAAAAAAAGCTTTAATATTGGTAAACGTTACACATAAGAATTTTAAGATAGAAACAGATACAAAGCTAATACCAAGAGGTTCTGGATTAGGGACAAGTAGTATTCTAATACTTGCAATTTTACAAGCAATTTATAAGTATGAAAATATTCATATATCAGAAAATGAACTGATAAATAAAGTGTTAGAAGTAGAAAAAATGATAGGAACAGGTGGAGGATGGCAAGATCAAGGAGGAGCAATAAGAAAAGGAATTAAATTATTAACAAGTACTCCTGGGGAAGAACAAAATTTAGAAATAGAAACAATAAAAATGCCTAGTGAAGCTAGACAAGAGTTAAAAGAAAGATTTGTACTTGTATACACAGGAAAGACTAGAAATTCTGGTGATATAGTAAAGGAGATTATGGATAAATATTTAGAAGATAGTAAACAAAAAGAAAAAATAATTTCTTTGAAAGGAATAGCAGTGTCTATGAAAAGAGTTCTAGAAGAAGGAGATATAGAGGAGTTTGCTAATTTATTAAGTAAGAATTATGAAATTTCAAGAACATTAAGTAGAAAAATAGAAAATGAAACAATTAAGAAGATATTTGAAATAACAAAAGATATGACCGCAGGTAAAATGATTTGCGGAGCAGGAAATGGTGGATTTCTAGAATTTGTACTTAAAAAGAATGTAACAAAGAAACAATTAGAGGAAAAACTAAAAAAATGTTTTCCTGATTCTGAAATAAAGGTATGGGAGATTGAATTAGAATAAAATGAGAAAAATTAAAATATGGTTTTGTGATTTTTGGCCTAACTTTGATATTGATAATAATTTCATAATGGAACTTTTAAAGAAAAATTATGTTGTTGAATTAGATAAATATAATCCAGAATATATTATTTATTCTAATTTCGGCTATGATTTTCTACATTATGATGGAATAAAAATATTTTATTCAGGTGAAAATGTATTTCCTAATTTTAATATCTGCGATTATTCTATAACATGTCATGATATAGAAATGAAAGATAGGCATTTTTGCTTGCCAATATATCTAGTAAAAAGAGGAGAGTTTATAAAAACACCTCAAAGGAAAAAATTAATTAGAAGTGATTTTGAAAAAAGAAATAGATTTTGTAATTTTATTTATGATAACAAGAAAGGAAATCCTTTTAGAAGAGATTTCTTTGAAGAATTAAGCAAATATAAAAAAGTAGATTCAGCAGGAAAGTTTTTAAATAATACAGGATATGTTACAAAAAACAAAATGGAGTTACAAAAACAATATAGATTTACAATAGCATTTGAAAATGAAAAATATCCAGATTATTGTACAGAAAAGATAATGGATGCATTTATATCTAGAACAATACCTATTTATTGGGGAGATTGTAATATAGATAAAATTATAAATCCAAAGGCTTTTATAAATTGTAATGAAGAAACTAATAATGTTAAAGAAACAATAAGAAAAATAGATGAAATTGAAAATAATGTGGACTTGTGGTTAGAAATGGTAAATGAGCCAATTTTTATAAATGAAAACTTTATAGAGGAAAAGAAAAATCAGTTGGAAAAATTTTTATGTAATACATTAAATTCTAAAGTAAAAAGAATACCTAATTCTTTAGAAGCTAAAAGAGTTAATAAAATAATAAGAAGAGGTTGTAAAGCGATAAATGTTAAACACAAACTACATAAAATAAAGGTGGAAAAATGGAAGTAGAAGTATTATTATCAACAATGAATTTAAAAGACATAAATCAAGCAAAAAAAATAACAAAACAAATGAATGTGAATACACCTATGTTAATAATAAATCAAATTACAGATAACATTTCACCATGGAAATATGATGAAGGATGTGTAAAAGTATATTCTTATAAAGAAAAAGGACTAAGTAAAAGTAGAAATCGAGCAATTAGTAAAGCAAGTGCAGATGTTGAAATAATCTCAGATGATGATGTTGTATATGAAGACAACTATAAAAAAATAATAGAAGAAGCATATAAGAAGTATAAAGATGCCGATATAATAGCTTTTTATGTGCAAAGCAATGATAAAGAAAGAAGCATCAGAAAGCAAAGGACCCATAAAGTTAATTTTATAACAGCAATGAGAATTCAATCGATACAGATAACTTTCAAAAGGAACTCAATACAAAATAGTCTAATAAAATTTAAAGAAAAATTTGGAGCAGGCAGCAAATATTTTTTAGGAGAAGAAAATATTTTTTTATATGAATGTCTGAAAGAGAAAAAGAAAATTTATTATGTAGATGAAAAAATAGGAAAAGTAAATTATGAAAGTAGCACATGGTTCAAAGGTTTTTCAAAAGAATTTTTCTGCTCAGAAGGTGTAGTTTTTTATGTTATATCTAAAAGATTTTATAGAATACTTATCTTACAGTATGCAATAAGAAAAAGAAAAGAATACAAAAATACTATAAAAATAAAAGATGCGATAAAATATATGTTGGAAGGGGCAGATGAATATAAAAATAATGAAAAAAGAACCAAAAGTTAGTGTAATAATTCCAGTTTATAATGCGGAAAAGTGGATAGAAAGAACAATAGAAAATATAGAAGAACAAACTTATAAAAATATAGAGATAATTTTAGTTGATGATGCTTCGATTGATAATAGTTTAAACATTATAAAAAGATTAATTAATGAAAAAACGAAATTAGTTATACTTAAAGAAAATGTTGGAGCAGCGATAGCAAGAAATAAAGGTTTAGAATTAGCAAGTGGAAGATATATTTGTTTTCAAGATGCAGATGACTGGTGGGAAAAAGATAAAATTGAAAAACAAGTTGAATTTATGAAAGAGAAAGATTGTGCTTTTTCATATACAGCTTTTGAATATGTATTTAAACATAGAAAAAAGAATGTTTATGTACCAGAAACACTAGATTATAAGAAAGCATTAAAAGATACAAGAATATTAGTTAGTTCTGCTATATTCGACACGGAGAAAATTAATAAAGAATTGCTTTTTATGCCTAATATTGGTGCAGAGGATATTGCAACTTGGTGGAAAATATTGAAAAACGGTTACGTAGCCTATGGTTTAAATGAAGTATTAGTTAATTATTTTCAAACGAAAAATAGTAGAAGTTCAAATAAGTTAAAATCAGCAATTAGTAGATGGAATGTATATAGGAAAACAGAAGGATTTAGTATTTTAAAAACAATATATTATTTTCTCTTCTATGCTTTTTATGGTATAAAGAAGAGGTTATAAACGTATAATATTGACAATATGTAAAAATTAATATAAAATCATATCATAAGATAACCAAAGAGGAGAAAAATATGAAAACTATATCACATAAAAGCATTGCCGCTCTAGAGAGAAAGAGCTACACTTTAGTAAAACAAAGTATAGTTTTATTAATTATAGATTTGAAGAAGATAGTAATAAATACCTAAAAAATTAGGTTTTTATTGCTGTCTTTTTTGCGTTTTAAATAGTTATCAAATTTTAAAAATAAAAATAAATAAAGGGAGGAAAACAAATGAGAAAGAAATTAAGTGAAAGGCAAGGTATAACTTTAATTGCTTTAGTAATAACGATAATAGTACTTTTGATATTAGCAGGAGTATCAATAGCTATGCTAACAGGAGAAAATGGAATATTAACGCAAGCCAATAATGCAAAATTACAAACAGAATATTCGGATGTAACAGAAGCAATGAGTTTAGCAGTATCTGAATATACGTTAGAGAAACAAACAAATACAGAAACAGCACAAAAGAGTTTTGTAGATTGGCTAAAAGATAAAGGATATATAAATGCTAGTAATGAAATACAAACAGCGATTTTATTAGGAAAAGAATTATCAACAGGTAAGGGATCTGGAACAACAGATGTGTATAAGTTAGAAGAAGTAACAGAAACAGCAAAGCTTGCTTCTAATATACAGGTGGCAGCAACAGAAGAGGAGAAAAAATATGAAATAGTTTATTATGATAAAAAAGGAACAAGGGAAGTATTGAAAACATTTTCAATGAATGAAAATGATAATCAAGAAGTAGATACAAGTATGTTTGATATAACAGATAATGGAACAATTTCAATAAAAGATTATGATAGTTATTATGAAAAAGAAAAGGAATGGACTGTTGAAAATTTAATAATACCAAGTCGAATAAATGGAATAGAAGTGAAGATAATACCAGATAACTTTATGGCTTATATAGATATTGCAGGTGTTACAAAAAATATATATATACCTAATACAGTTGTTAGCATAGGTCAATATGCATTTTGTAGGTGTAATGGAATAGAAAGTATTGAAATCCCAGCAAGTGTTCAGTATATGAAATATGCGTTTCCATTTTGTCAAAATTTAGAAACTATTGAAGTCAATTTTGAAGAAGGAAATACTCCAGCTGGATGGGAAGAAAATTGGTACCCTTCTAATGTAACAGTAGAATATTTGACTCCATATTTAAATTTCGCAAAAGAATATTTATCTAACAAAGATAGAGGAGAGTTGGAAGAATTATTATTAAAGACTGAAAGATATATAGGAACTTTTGAAGAATATTTATCAGAAGTTCAAATTTCTAGAGAAGAAATAGAGAAAATGGCACAAGATGAAGGAAAGACATATGAGGAATTTTTAAGAGAAACGTTAGAAAAAGATAGTTGGGTTGAAGTGGAATATTATATTTCATTAAAAGGATGGAATAATAAGACTACAAGCGAATTAGAACAGATAGTTCTGGAACAGATGGGAATAGAAGGAACATTTGATAACTTTTTAGGTGAGCAAGGAAAGACAAGAGAAGATTTTGAAGAAATGTATAAAGGCGAAGGTTTTAGAAGTGAAGATGACTTTTTAAAATATGGATTATATCAAATGAAATAAGAAATAAGCAAAGTAGATGTTTAAGTTTACTTTGCTTTTTGGAAAGAGAAGAAATGAAGCAATTATTTTTAATAAGTCTATGTGTAATACTAGGAATATCAGGGATATTTGTAGGAAATCCGTTAACCAATAATACGAGAACAATTACTTTTGTATGTTTAATTATCTCTAGTATTTACATATTATATAAAACAATAAAAGATAAAGAATATAAGTTAATAGATAATAAAATGGATATAATTATGGTGTTACTTACTATTTCTAGCTATATTTCATTGATATTTAATAAATATGCAAGTATGGAAGGAACAATAGAATATATCTTAAGATATACAAGTATACTTGCAATATATTTTTTAGTAAAAGAGATATCAAGAGAAAATGAAAAGTTAAAAAAATGTATAAGTAATACAATAATTTTGGTAGGTGTAATTATATTTATATTTGGAATAGATAATTTAACATTTAATATATTTGGAAATTTTCTAGATAAAATAAATATACCTAATATAATAGATAATAATGATAATAGAATGATATCAACATTCGGTTATGCAAATTCTTTTTGTATAGCTATGGTTATCTCATTCATATTATCTATTTTCTCTTATTTAAAAGAAAATGGAAAAATATTAAAGAAGTTATATATGGTTTCAATATATATTTCTTTAATAGGAATAGTATTATCATATTCAAGAGGTGGCTGGCTTTTTGCGAGTTTAGCGGTAGTATTAATATATATATCATTAGAAAAAGAGAAAAAAATAGATTATATAAAAGTATTAGTGATTTCAATAATAGGTACAATTATATACACAAATATATTTAAAGAAACATTAGTAAATAAAGAGTTTATCATAGCTTGGATATCATTAATTATAGGAGCAATCTTAGTAATTATATTAAAAGAATTATTAACTAGGTGTAAAACAAGAAAATTAAAATTTTTAGCTGATAAGATATATAAATTTAGATATATATTAATTTTATTACTAGTAATAGGTGTTATAATTATAATAGTAGTTGGATTGAAGTTGTCAAAACCATTAGTATTATTCCAAGATAAAGATGCAGTAGATGGAGAGTATTCACAAAGGATATATAATGTAGAGCCAAATAAAGAGTATAAAATTGTATTAGATATTGACGCTAAGCAAAGTATGGAATTAGTGAAAAATTACGAAATAGTAATAGAGCAAAAAAATTATTTATATGATACTATTGATAAAGTAAGTGAAGAGTTTGGAAACTATACTGGAATAAAAGAATTTAATATACAAACGACAGAAGATACAACAGATTTGAAAATTACTTTTAAAAGTAAAAGTAATGCAAATCAAAGAGGCTTTATTGTAAAATCTTTAGAAGTTAATGGAGAAGAAGAAATATTAAAATATCTATATCTTCCAAAAGGAATAGTGGAAAAAATACAAAACTTTAAGTTATCTGATGTAAGCGTAGTAGAAAGACTAGAATTCATGAAGACAGGTGTATTAGTTGGAATAAATAATTTGTGGACAGGAGTTGGAGGAGACGGATTTAAGTATCTAGAAGGTACGTATCAATCATACTATTATTATACGACAGAGCCTCATTCATATATAGTAGAAATATTTGCAGAATTTGGAATATTGGGATTAATTTCATTTGTGCTTTTAGTAGTATTCTTAATAAAACAATTTATTAAAGATAAAAAGGATAAAGATTATAGAAATATAGATATTTACATTATATTAATTATTCTTTTATTACATAGTATGATAGATTTTAATATGTCATTTATGTATATAATGATGTTATTTTATATATTCATAGCGATGATTTCAGCAAAAGAGAAAGATACTAGATTTAAAAGAAAAAGTTATATAATAAATATATTAATGATATTAATCATTTTATTAAACTTATATGCTAATACAATGTTTATGCTTGAAAAAACAAGAAAAGAAGATTTCGTAGATGAAAATATTAATGATATATTAGTAAAGTTAGAAGAAGAACCATATAAAAATGATTTAGAAAACATTTATAAAATGATAAATGTACTAGATACAAATGAAAACATAGATGAATATAAAGAATATATAGATAAAATATACGAAGAATTACTAAAAAGAGAAAATGTAAATAGATTTGATATAAAATATCACATAAATAGATTAAGTACAATAAAAAGAATAGAAGAAGTATTGGAAAATAAAGGTGTGGACGAATATTTAGACATATTTAAGAATTTAGAAAATAGCGAAATAGATTATATATCAAATCTTCTAAATGACAAAAGAACAAGGCTAGATATAGAAGAAAAAGAAAAGTATAAAAATATTTTAGAAAGTAGTTAGAAGGATGTATTCATTTTCAATTATAATACCAACAATAAATAGAAAAAAGGAACTAGAAAAATTATTAGAATCAATATCAAATTTAAGTTATAAGGAATTGAATGAAGTAATAATTGTAGACCAGAATGAAAACAATCTTATTGATGATATCGTTAATAAGTATAAAGAAAAGCTTCCTATAAAACATTATAAAGTTGAGTTTATAGGTGCATCAAGAGCAAGGAATTATGGAGCAAAAAAAGCAACAGGAGAAATTCTGAATTTCCCAGATGATGATAGTCAAATGCTAGAAAATACATTAAGTATTATAAATAAAAGGTTTAGAGAAAAACAAGATTGTATAGCAATTTGTGGGAAGATAGAAGACAGAGAAAATAAAGAGAATATTTTAAGGTTTTTAAATAAAGAGACATATGTTAGCTTTTTAAATTTATATAATACTACAATAGAATGTAACCTTTTTATAAAAAAAGAAGAATTTATAAAAATAGGAATGTTCGATGAGAATCTAGGAATTGGAACTTATTATGGAGCAGAAGAAGGTGCGGATTTAATTTGTAGATTGTTATATAAAAAAAAGAAAATATTTTATATAAATAAAACACTTTTTTATCATCCAAATAAAAAACAAGAAAATAATATGAAAAAATATTATAGTTATGGAATCGGAACAGGTGGATTTGCTAAAAAACATATAAAAGAATATAGAAGTTTAATCCCATTAATATACCTAGTATTAAAAGATATAAAATCAATAGCTTTGATAATTAAAAATTTTATTGTTAATAATAAGTTATTAGTAGATAAAAATGTGAATTTAATAAAAGGAAGGAATAAAGGATTTTTAGGAAAATATGAAATAGGAAAGGAAAAAATATGAAAGTAGCAATAGTACATGACTGGATTGTAAGTTATGGTGGCGGAGAAAAGGTAGTTTTAAAATTACATCAAATGTTTCCTGAAGCACCAATATATACATCAGTATATGATAAAAAGAAAATGGAAAAATATTTTGGAGGATTAGATATAAGAACATCTTTTATTCAAAAGTTGCCATTTGGAATTAGAAAATATAGATATTATTTACCATTAATGCCAGTTGCTTTTGAACAATTTGACTTAACCGGATATGATTTAGTTATAAGTTCATCTTCTTGTTGTTCAAAGGGAGTAAATGTAGAGGCCAATACTACTCATATATGCTATTGCCATACGCCTATGAGATATGCCTGGGATATGTATAATAAATATAATCGTGGAAATTTCTTAAAAAGAATGATTGTAACCTGGCAAATGCATAAATTAAGACAATGGGATTACATATCTTCAAATAGAGTAGATTGTTTTTTAGCAAATTCAAAGAATGTAGAAAAGAGAATAAATAAACATTATAGACGAGAAGCGAATGTTTTATATCCACCTATTGATAAGGAATTTTATGAAGAATATGATGAAAGCCACTATACCAATAAGAATTATCTATTAGTAACAAGATTTGTTTCATATAAAAAAGTCGAATTAGTGATCAGAACTTTTAATGAACTTGGATTACCATTAATGGTAGTTGGTGATGGTCCAGAAAGAAGAAAACTATTAAAAATAGCAAAAGATAATATAACATTTAAGAAAGTAATGAAAAAAGAAAGCTTAATAGAAGAATACAGAAATTGTAGAGCTTTTGTATTTATGGCGGAAGAGGATTTTGGAATGGTTATGGCAGAAGCACGGAGCTTGTGGGAAACCAGTTATTGCATACAAAAAAGGTGGAGCATCAGAAATTGTAACAGATAAAAAAATAGGAATATTAGTGGACAAGCAAAATATAGAAAGCTTAAAAAAATCTGTACTAGAAATGGAAGAGACATACAAACAATTTGATTCAAAACTAATAAGAGAAAATGCAAGAAAATTTTCAGAAGAAAACTTTGAAACTAATTTGAGAAATTTTATTAAAGCCCTCGGCTTTATTGACTTTTAAGCCTTAGCGTAATATAATATTAAAGGTGAATAATAAAAAAGGAGTAAAAGTATGATAAATTTTAAAGAGAAAATAGCAGAAGAATTAGCAAAAATAGTAGACGTTGATAAAAAAGAATTAGAATCTTTTGTAGAAGTGCCAAAAGATACAAAGAATGGTGATTATTCTTTTCCATGTTTTAAATTAGCAAAAGAGCTAAAAAAAGCTCCTCAAATGATTGCAAACGACATAAAAGAAAAAATAAATATAGAAGGAACAGGAATAGAAAAAGTAGAAGTGGTTGGAGGATTTCTAAATTTTTTCATAGACAAAGAAATACTTACAAAAGAAGTATTAAATGAGGTAGCAAGTAAAGAAGAATATGGAAAATCAAAAATAGGAGAAGGAAGAAACATTGTAATAGATTATTCAGCACCTAATATTGCAAAACCATTCCATATTGGACATTTACGTTCAACAGTTATTGGTGGAGCTTTATCAAATATATATAAATTTTTAGGTTATAATGTAACAGGTATAAACCATTTAGGAGATTATGGAACTCAGTTTGGTAAATTAATTGAAGGATATAAGCTATGGGGAGACGAGTACGATATAGATAAAGACCCTATAAATGAATTAACAAAAATCTATATTAGAATAAATAATTTATGTAAAGAAGATGAGTCTGTATTAGAAGCTTGTAGAGATAATTTTAAGAAATTAGAAGATGGAGATTCTTATTGTACACAATTATGGGAAAAATTTAAGGACGTTAGCTTGAAAGAATTCCAAAGAGTTTATGACTTACTTGGAAGCAAGTTCGAATCTTGGAATGGAGAAGCATTTTATTCTGATAAAATGCCAGAGGTAATAGAACTTTTAGAAAAATCAGGAAAGTTAGTAGAGTCTCAAGGAGCTAAAATAGTAGATTTAAGTGATGACGGAATAGATACACCATGTATTATTATAAAATCAAATGGTTCAACAACATATGCAACAAGAGATTTAGCAGCAATACTTTATAGAACGAGAACATATGATTTTGAAAAAGCTTTATATGTAACATCTTATGAACAAGTATTACATTTTAAACAAGTATTTGCAACAGCAAAATATTTAGGATTGGATGAAAAATATCTAAAAGGTCTAAAACATATACCTTTTGGAATGGTATTATTACCAACAGGAAAGATGTCAACAAGAGAAGGAAATATCATAAAGCTTGAAGATTTATTAAATGAAGCAATTGAAAGAGCAAAAGAGATAATAGAGCAAAAGAATCCTGACTTAGAAGATAAAGAAGAAACAGCTAAGAAGGTTGGAATAGGTGCAGTTATATTTAATGATTTATCAAACAATAGAGTAAAAGACGAAATATTTGATTGGGATACAATTTTAAATTTCCAAGGAGAAACAGGACCTTATATTCAATACATGTATGTAAGAATTAGAAGTGTATTAGAGAAGGCAGGAGAAATTCCTGATATAAGTAATATAAATGTTGAAAAATTAAATGATACTTATTCACAGGAAGTATTAAAATTAATATATAATTTTGAAGATACATTAGTTGCAGTAACAGAAAAAGAAGAACCATCAATCTTATCAAGATACTTAATAGATTTAGCAAAAGCATACAGTGGATTCTATAATGAAAATAAAATAATGGTAGAAGATAAAGAGATTCAAGATGCAAGAGTATACTTAAGCTATGCTACTGCAAAAGTATTAAAAGAAGGAACAGCATTACTTGGAATGGAAATGCCCAATAAGATGTAATAGATTAAAATAATTAATAACAAAAAAGATACAAAGTATAAATTTTAAGTATTAATTAAACTTATATTTATACTTTGTTTTTTTATAATTATAAAACTGATAAGTAAACAATAAAAGAAAAACTTAATTTTTTTATAAAAAAGAATAATTACTTGTAAATAGAAAATATAAATAGTATAATAAAAAGGAATTAAAAATAAGAAGGGATGGATTTATATGGAAGAAAACGTTGAAAAGAAAGAAGTAAAAAAGAGTAAGAAAAAGGTTATAATAACTGTTGTATTAATAGTAGTTCTTATTCTTTTAGTAGCTGGAGGTTTTATTTTTTATCATGGAAATCAAACAGGCAAATTAATAGCAGAAGTAAATAAGTTAGCAGAAATACAAATGACAAATGCAGATGGAACATTAGTAGAAGAGCCAATAGACATGGAAATAAAAACAACAGGTTCTTATGCGATAGTTGAAAAAACATTAAAAGATTATATGAATGAGATGGTAGTTGCTACAAAAGATTTAGCAAATAGTTTAGATGAAGAAAAGATAATGAATTTAGTTTCAATTGACAACATGAAAGAAGATGGTCCTGATTTTACAAATAGTAAAGCTGAAATTGCTACTATGAGACAAGCTATAAATGATTATATAGCTAAAATGGAAGAATATGCAAATGAAGATAATTTACTTTCACAAATAGATAATAAGGATGTAGGAGATTATTACAAAGAATTATATAAACAACTTGCAGTGGATGAGGAATCAAGTGAAGGTATGAAAACATCAATAGAAGAGTTAAAGTCAGCACAGGAAGAAGCAAAAACAGCTTTAGATGATTTAGAAAGTATATTTAATTTCTTAAGTGATAATAAAGATGAATGGCAAATAGAAGATGAACAAATAGTTTTTACAACACAAAGTGCTTATGACGAATATACAAGTTTAATGTCATCATTAGAAACGATGTAATAA
>CALXXB010000014.1 GCA_944392525.1 uncultured Clostridia bacterium
TACATCTGGTCCTGCTACTACTTCTCCTGTTGAAGAATCCATTGTTAATACAATTATTATTAAACCATCTTGTGATAGATGTTGTCTATCTCTAAGTACTATATTTCCAACATCTCCAACACCTAGTCCATCAACTAAGACTCTTCCATTTGGTACTACTCCTGTAAATTCTGCTCCATCTTCTCCTATTTCTAATACTTTACCATTTTGCATCATGATAATATTTTCTTTTGCTATTCCCATGCTTTGAGCGGTTTCACTGTGGGCAATTAATTGTCTATATTCACCATGTACTGGTATAAAGTATTTTGGTTTTGCTAAAGCTATTATTAATTTTTGTTCTTCTTGGCAAGCATGTCCTGATACGTGTACATCCTCTAATGAGCTATATACAACTTCTGCACCAAGTTGCATCAATTCATCTATTACTCTTGATACATATTTTTCATTTCCTGGTATTGGTGTTGCTGAAATTATTATTAAATCATTTGGAGTAATTTTAACTTTTCTATGTTCTCCATTTGCCATTCTTGTTAAGGCTGACATAGTTTCTCCTTGACTTCCTGTTGTTATTATTACTAATTGCTCATCTGGATAATTTTTTATCATATCAATATCTATAAATAGATTTTCTGGACACTCAATATATCCAAGTTCTCTTGCTGTTGTAATCATATTTATCATACTTCTACCACAAACAGCAATTTTTCTACCATATTTTATTGCACAATTCACAATTTGTTGTACTCTGTGTACATTTGATGCAAATGTTGCAACCACAATTCTTTTTGTACAATGTAAGAATAATTTATCAAAAACATCTCCAACTGATCTTTCTGACATTGTAAATCCTTTTCTTTCGCTGTTAGTACTATCTGACATCAATGCTAGAATTCCTTGATGTCCTAATTCTGCAATTCTACCTAAGTCCATTATTTTACCATCTATTGGCGTAAAATCAACTTTAAAGTCACCTGTGTGTAAAACTGTTCCTGCTGGTGTTGTAATTGCAAGCATAACAGAATCAGGAATACTGTGTGAACTTCTTATAAATTCCACTTTAAAATTCTTTCCTAAGTTTATTGTTTGTCCTTGATTTACTTCTACCAATTTTGTTGAACCAACTAATTTATGTTCTTCTAATTTATTTCTGATTAAACCTGCTGTTAATTTAGTTGCATAAATTGGTACATTTATTTTCTTTAATAAATATGGAACTGCTCCTATATGGTCCTCATGTCCATGTGTTATTAATAATCCTTTTATTTTATCCACATTTTGTTCTAGATATGTTATATCTGGTATTACTAAATCTACTCCTAACATATCATCTTCTGGAAATGATAATCCACAGTCTACTACAATCATCTCATTTTCATATTCAAATACTGTAATGTTCTTACCTATTTCATGTAGTCCTCCAAGTGGAATAATTTTTAATTTTGAAGCTTTGAATATTTCTTTTTGAATATTTCTTTTCCCTACTTTAGCAGTTCTCCTAGTTGTCTTTTTTTCTCCTTCATTTCTATTTACTTTCTTAGTGTTTGTTCTTTTCACTTGTGAGTTTGTTCTTCTATTTCTCACTTTTTTCTCATTGTTATTCTCTAATTTTTCTTCTGACATAAATTCTCCTTTCTAAACTTTTAATATTTTATTTTTAAATCTTATTAATTATTTAATAGACTATACAAATCTAGCACCTAAAATTTCTATGTACGCAAAAATTAAGTTTATAGAAAATAGCTTTTCACCATTTCATAAACTATTTTTTTATATTAAATTTCCCGCTCAAAAATATTATTTACCTAAACTCATTTTTTAATACATATTTTAGGTTTTAAATTTTAATAAAATCTCATATTCTAGCATTTCCTGCTAACAACTGTTCTTTATTATACTATATTTTGGTAAAAAAGTCAAATTGCATTTTATATGAGTTCTTTTCTATGTTTCACTAAATAATAAATTTTTGAATAAAATATAATAAAAAAGTGAGGTATAAAAATGTATGAACCAATTTTTTATAATGCTAAAGCAGATATAAAAGGTGGAAAAAAATATCCTAATATTAGTGGAGAAGTATTTTTTAAAGAAACAAAATTAGGTATTCTTATTACTGTAAAAATTAATGGTCTACCTATATCTAATAATAGTTGTAAAGGAAAATTTTTTGGATTTCATATACATGAAGGGACTTCTTGTACTGGAAATAATGAGGATGAGTTTGCAAATAGCAAAAGTCATTATAATCCAACTAGTTGTCCTCATCCATTTCACAGTGGAGATTTACCACCTTTGATTGAAAATAATGGATTTGCATATATGAGCTTTTTAGTAAACAAATTTACAGTTGAAGAAATAATAGGTAAAGTAGTAATAATTCACGACCTTCCTGATGATTTTACTACTCGGGCCAAGTGGAAATTCAGGAACTAAAATTGCTTGTGGCAAAATAAAATAAACCAGAAATTTGTTCTGGTTTATTTTTTATATCTCTAATTATTGATTTTGATTATTTTCTCCTCTTCCTTCTGGAAGTGCATCTGAGTAGTCAAGAACTATTCTTATTCTTGTAACAGCTTTGATTGCTCTAACAAACTTACTATTTTTAAATCTTTGCCATAAGCTTGGTTTAGCTTCAAATGTAGTTTCTTGAGCATATTGTTGTTGTTCTTCTTGAGTAGCTGCTTGTTGTGGTTCTTCTACTACTTGTTCTTGTATTTCTTCTACTGGTGTTGGTATTGATTTTAATGCATCGGCAATTTCTATTCCTATATAGCTTAAAGCTTTTGATCTATCTTCGATTCTCTCCATATCTATTTCAATATGTAAGTTAGATTCAAGGTTATTTACTCTAGCATTTAATAATTTCATTGCATCTTGATAATTTTGTGATTTTGTACTTTTTGCTTTTCCTACAATATTTAATGTTTCTATTATATCTTCAGAAAAATCTTCTTCTGCTCTTTTAACTTGATCTTTCCAATCTTCTTCTTTGTTTTCTACTGCTTCTAGTACTTCTTTTAATCTACCTGCTAAAGCTATATTTTGTTCTCTTTGTCTTATCAATTCTTCTATTTTTTTAGTATTCTCTTCAAATTGATTTGTTGCAAACTCAACTAACCCATAAGCAGCTTTATAAACACTTGCTGGGAAGTTTTTCTTTTTTGGATATTCAATTAAGTAAGTTTTTATAGACTCAACTAAATCTTTAAAATATGTATCATCCTCTAGTTGAACTATTTGTTTCTTACTCTTAGGGTTTATTAACTTTTGAACTTTATCTATATTCATTAATATTTTTTCTTCTGTGATAACCATTCTCACATTTACTATGCCAGATTTAGACATTGTAAATTACCTCCTTTATCTTACGCGTATTTACCTTTGCTTTCTTTATTATTATACATTAACCTACAAAAAACTACAAGATAATACTATTATTTTTTGTGTTAAGTTTTGATTACAAAAATATTACAAAAATATTACAAAGCTTTCAAAATTATTAGGGAAAAGCATTTTCCAGCTTTTCCCTAATTTATATTTTCTATAATACTGTTTTTATTTCTTCAGCTCTTTTAACTTTTTGTGTAGTTGTTTTTATCAATTCTTTATCTGTAACTATAATTTCTCTTATATATTTATAAGCAGGCATTGTCTTATTTACCTTTTTTACTTCTTGCCAAATTATATCTTTAATCTTATCTTCATCTGTTGTTTTAAAAATCTCCTTAGCATTTTCTTTATCATAAACAATCTTAGCTGCTATTTTAAAATCTCCATCTTCTTCTGGTCTTCCATACACAAAACTTTCTTTTACACCCTCAATTTTATTTACTAAAATTTCTAGTTCTTCTGGATAAATATTTTTTCCGTTTTTTAATACAATTACAAATTTCTTTCTTCCAGCTATAAATATGAAGCCATCTTTATCTATTTTTGCTAAATCTCCTGTATGAAGCCACCCATCTTCTAATGTTTCTTTATTTGCTTCATCATTATTATAATATCCAAGCATTATTGAAGGACCTTTTGCAAGAAGTTCTCCTATTCCCTCTTCATTTGGATTATCAAGTTTAACATCTAAACTTGGAAAAGCTTTTCCTATTGAACCTATTCTTCTATATTTATCATCTTCTGCTGCTATCACTGGTGAACTTTCTGTTAGTCCATATCCTTGATACATTGTAAATCCTAAATCATTAAATCCTTTTTCTGTTTCTGGATCTAAAGCTGCTCCACCTGCTACAAATAGTCTTACTTTTCCTCCTAATGTTTCATGTATTTCTTTGAATAATTTCTTTCTAATGTCTATTCCAAATTTTAATAGGAAATTACTTATCTTAATTCCTTTTTTTACTGTTTCAAGTTTTCCTTTCTTTTCTATTCCCTTCATTACTTTCCTATACATAGCTTCAAAAAGAATTGGAACTGATATCATTGCTGTTATTTGATACTCTTTTATATTTTCTGCAATATGACGTATTCCATCACAAAATGCAATTGAACCACCTGTTGATAATGGATATAAAAATCCTACTGTACATTCAAATGTATGGTGTAATGGTAAGAAAGATAAAAATCTATCTTCTGGTGTTAATTTTATTACAGATGTAATATCTTGTAAGTTACTACATATATTTTTATGTGATAACATTACTGCTTTTGATATTGCAGTTGTTCCTGAAGTAAATAGCATTATTCCCATTTTTTCATTATCAATTTCGCTATCCAAGAAATCTCTATTTCCTTCTTCTAATAATTTTCTTCCTTGTTCAGTTAATTCTTTTTGTGATTTTATTCCATTTTCTTCTTTTTCTAAATCCATAGAAATATAATATTTAAGATTTGTATTTCCTTGCTCTCTTATTCTATTCATAACTTTATCATATTTACTAGAATAAAAAATTGCATCTACTTCTGAACGAATTATTAAACTTTCTATTTCATTATCTGGAAGAGCTTTATCTAATGGAACTATTACTCCTGTACCTGTCGCAACCGCTAAATAATCTACTCCCCATTCATATCTATTTTCTGATATTACAGCTACTCTTTTATCTTTTAATCCCATTTCTATTAATTTAGTACCTAAAGCATTTACTTCGTCTCTAAATTCTTTATGTGTAATTTGTCTAAATTTTCCTTCTACATCAGTTCTAAATAAATATGCTGGTCTATCTCCATATTTTTCTCCTGATTTTTTTAACATATCTTTTAAATCTGTATATTCTTCAAACTTATAAATTGGTTTTCTCATCTTTTCTTCCCCTTTACTTTACTCTTAATCCTTCTATAATTGTGCTTTCAAACTCTTTATATAATTTCATAATATCTATTTCTTCTTGGCTTCTTATTTTATAAACCAAACTAGATCCTATTAACCCATAAATTTCAGAAGCAATTGCTTGTGGATTTCCTTTTTTTACTTCTCCTCTTTCAATTCCTTCTTTAACAATTTGTTCAATTTTATAAATATATGATAAAATATATTTTTTACAAGTTTGATTTCTCGATTCATTTCCCCAGAACTGAGTAAGTAATATTGTTATCAAATCTTCATATTTAACAACAATCTTGATTTGAATTAAAACAATTGCTTTTATTTTATCAATGTAATTAGAATATTTTGCTGTTTTTATATCAATACTATTTTGTAGAAGTTTGATTCCTTCTTCAATTAAGAAGTTAAATATCTCTTCTTTACTTGAAAAATGATAATATAATGTTCCTTTTGCCACTCCTACTGTTGCTGTTATTTCTTCTATACTTGTAGCATCATAACCTTTTTCAGCAAAAAGTTTCATTGAAGTCTCAAAAATTTTTCTTTTCGTCTTATTCATCTTTTACCACCTTTCAATCTGTGATAACTATCTACTATTATATATATTTTTATTCAACATTGCAATACCTTTATGTCATTTTGAATGATTGTTCAAATAATACAAATCTTTTTCAAAAATTCTATAAAATTTATTTACATTTTTCTTCAACTAATATAAAATAACTTTGAACTGGATATAATAAGAAAAAATTATGGAGGAAACAAATGAAAAATAAAAATGAATTAAACTATAAAAATTTAAAAATGTCTTGCAATCCTAATATCTTTGATTTTGATACAACAGCTGATTTAGATTCTATACAAGATGGTATTGGACAAGATAGAGGTATTAAAGCTTTAGAATTTGGCTTGCAAGTAGATGTTAAAGGTTATAACTTATATATTGAAGGGCCAAGTGGAGTTGGAAAAACTTTATATACAAAAAATTATTTAAACAAACTAGCAGCTAAGAAAAAAGTTCCATCTGATTGGTGTTATATTTATAACTTTGAAAATCCAAATCAACCAATTGCTGTTGAATTACCTGCAGGACAAGGTAAAGAATTTAAAGAAGCAATGGATGGTTTTATAAAAGAAATAAGAAAAGATATTAGAAAAACTTTCAATAATGATGATTTTGAAAAAGAAAAAGCATTAATAAAACAAGAATTTGAAGAAAAACGTTCTGCTCTTCTTGATAAATTAAATCAAGACGCTTCAAAACATAATTTCCAAGTAAAAACTGCACAAAATGGTATATATATGATGCCTATTGTTAATGGTAAAGTTATTGAAGAAGAAGAATTCGAAAAATTGGCTGATGAAATAAAACAAGAATATGAAGAAAAATCTCTAATAGTTCAAGAGCAAATTATGAATGCAATAAGTCAAATTAAAGAGATTGAACGTCAAGCTGATAAAAAGATATCAGAATGGCAGTCAAATGTAGCTCTTCTTACAGTAAATGTTCATATTAATTATCTAAAATCTAAGTATAAAAGAAATAAAAAAATAAATCATTTCTTAAATGATGTTAAACAAGATGTTTTAAAAAACATTCCTACATTTTTAGAGGATCCAGAAAAGCAACAAGCTAATCAACCAAATCCTGCAATGAGAAAACCAGATCCTTGCTTAAATTATAGAGTCAATTTATTTATTGATAACTCAAATAGAGAAGGCGCACCTGTTATTATGGATTCTAACTATTCTTATAATAACATCTTTGGTGCTATAGAATACGAAAATTATTATGGCTCTTTAAAGACAGATCATACTATGTTAAAACCTGGTCTTATGCAACAAGCAAATGGTGGATACATCATATTCCAAGCAAAAGATTTACTTGCAAATGGTTCTTGTTATGAAGCTTTAAAAAAGGCTTTAAGAATAAAAGAATTAGGAATTGAAAATGTTGCAGAGCAACGTTCTTCAATGGTTTTAATTTCTTTAAAACCTGAACCTATTCCTCTTAATTTGAAAGTTATCTTAATTGGAAATAGTACTATATACCAAACTTTACTTTCTATGGACTCAGATTTTAGAAAATTATTTAAAATAAAAGTAGAATTTGAAGAAACAGCTGAAGCAAGCAACGAAAACTTAAATAAACTTGCTCAAATTATACATGGATTTTGTGAACATCAAGAATTACCTCAATTAGATAAAAGCGCTATGGCTCGTTTAGTTGAATATTCATCAAAACTAGCAGGCAGTCACAGCAAAGTTTCTACTAGATTCGATGATCTGATGCAAGTAGTTGGTGAAGCTGCTACTTGGGCAAAACTTTCTAGGTCAAAAGTAGTATCAGAAAAACACATTCTTAAAGCATTAGAAGAAAGAGTTGAAAGAGTTAAAAAATATGATGAAAGATATTTAGAAATGATAAAAGAAAATACTCTTTTAATTGATACTTCAGGATTTAAAGTTGGTCAACTAAATGGTTTAACAGTTATGTCTGTTGGAGATTATACTTTTGGTAAACCTGCAAAAATTACTGTTAACACTTATACAGGAAAAAATGGTATTGTAAACATAGAAAGAGAAGTTGAAATTTCAGGGCCTTCTCATTCAAAAGGTGTATTAATACTTACAGGATATCTAGGAGAGATGTTTGCACAAGATATGCCTTTGTGCCTAACTGCAAGCATTTGCTTTGAACAACTATATAATGGTGTTGATGGAGACAGTGCTTCAAGTACAGAACTATATGGATTACTTTCTAGCTTATCAGGAATTCCAATTAATCAATCTATTGCAGTTACTGGTTCTGTTAATCAAAAAGGACAAATACAACCAATAGGTGGAGTAAATGAAAAAATAGAAGGATATTTCCAAGTTTGTAAAGTTCGTGGATTAGATGGTTCACATGGAGTTATGATACCTGTTCAAAATATAGATAATTTACAATTATCTGATGAAATTATACAAGCAGTAAAAGATAAGAAATTCCATATTTATGCAGTTTCTACTATTGAAGAAGGTATAGAAGTTTTAACTGGAGTACCTGCAGGTAAAAAAGATAAAGATGGTCATTTCCCTGCTGGAACAGTAAATCGTCTTGTTTATGAAAAATTAAAGAAATATGCAAAAATAAGTGAAAAACAATAAAGAAAATAAGACAAAGCTTCTTGCTTTGTCTTTTAAAATATATTTTTTAAATTAAACGCATATTTTTCTTGTATATGTCTTAATACAAATACACTTTCATCTAATTCTTTTATTGCATCTGCATATTCTTTTGTTTGAACAAAACTATTTAATGCTGTTAAATTATTCTCCACTTTTTCCAATTCATTATGTTCGATATAATATGCAAGTTTATCATGCCTTGATTCCCAATTTTCTTTTATTTTACCTATCTCCTCTAGTATTTTCTCATTTAACTCTTTTTCATTGCTATCAAGTTCATTCTTTAAATCTGTCTTTAGTGTTTCTAATCTGTTTGATAAAGTTTCTACTGATTCCTTTGTATATTTTTGTGTTATTATATTACCTACACTAATAGTAATTACAATAATTATACAAATTATCGTCTCCTTTTTCATACACTCTTCTCCTTTTTTTGACAGAATATTTGTCCTTTTCCATCAAATGTAACAACTAAAGCCTCTTCTGGTTTCATATTAAATTTTTCTACTTGTTTTTTTAACCAATTATAATCTTTTCCTATTGCCTTTAAATTTTCTTTCATAACTTTTCCATCTACAACTAAGTCATATGGTATTCCTTCATATTCAGGCATAATATTAAAGTCTTGAGGAATTGTGTTTCTTTTATCTGGTTTCTGTATAACAGTTACTTGTCCACTTGTTTCTAATATTGCATATTCTACATCTCCTAAATTAATTACATTGTTTCCTCTTAATCTTTCTTCTAATTCATTAATTGTAAATCTTTCTTTTCTCAAATTTTTTTCATTAATTTTCCCTCGATATATTAAAATACTAGGTCTCCCACAAATAATTTCCCTTGCTCTTGAACTTTTTAGGTTTATCATTGAAATAAGCAAGTGCATAATCAAAAGTCCTAGTATTGGTATTATTCCATTAAATATAGGCGTTCCTGGATCAGTCATAGGAATTGATGCTAAATCTGCTATCATGATAGAAATTGCAAGTTCAAATGGTTGAAGTTGCCCTATTTCTCTTTTTCCCATCAATCTCATAACTACTAGAACTATAATATATAAAACAATTGACCTAAAAAAAGTAATTAACATTAAATATACACCAACTTTTAAATTTTATTTTTATTATTTTTAACAAATTTTTACTCTTCTATACAATATTTTTTAGTATAAATTAATTATTTTTGTGAATAATAAAATTAGAACCTTAAAAATTTTACATTACGAATTTAATAACTAAGGAGGTTATTTAAAATGTCAGAAGTCGATACAAATCGTACTCAAAGTGGAACTTCTACTGCTTGGCAAATAATTGGTAGATTAGTTGCTTCAGCTGTAGTTTTGGCAATCACTGCATTTTTTACACCAAATTTTACTATTAATAATATTTGGACATTAGCAATAGCTGCTGTAGTTTTAACAGTAATTGATTATTTAGTAGTCAAATTTACTGGTTTACATGCAAGTCCATTTGGAAAAGGTTTTGTTGGTTTTGCGTTAGCAGCTATTACTTTATATGCTATCCAATTTTTCGTAGCTGGTTACTCTATTTCTTGGGTTGCTGCTATAATTGGTGCATTAATCTATGGTGTAGTTGATTACTTTATCCCTGGAAATCAACAAATGTAGGAAAAAAACAGGTTAAGGAAGATATCCTTAACCTGTTCTTCTATATTTTTTCTACTATTTCATTTTTATTTTTGTAAATACTTCTTGCAGGTATTACACCTCTTACACATGATAATGGATAAATATTAGTATTTCTTCCGATTATAGAACCCGGATTTAATACACTATTACATCCAACTTCTACTTCATCACCTAACATTGCACCAAATTTCTTTAAACCTGTTTCTATTTGCTCTATTCCTTTTTTTACAACTACAAGTTTTTTATCTGATTTGACATTAGAAGTAATTGAACCTGCTCCCATATGAGCTTTGTAGCCTAATATTGAATCTCCTACATAATTATAATGTGGTACTTGTACTTTATTAAATAAAATAACATTTTTTAGTTCTGTTGAATTTCCAACAACTGCTCCATTTCCTACAATTACTTTTCCTCTAATAAAGGCACAATGTCTTACTTCTGCATCTTCTCCAATAATTGCAGGTCCATTAATGTATGCTGTAGGATATATTTTTGCTGATTTTGCAACCCAAATATTTTCTCCTCTTTTTTCATATTTATTTGGATCTAATTTATTTCCAAGCTCAATTATAAACTCTTCTATTTTAGGTAATGCCTCCCATGGATATGTAACACTTTCTAATAATTCTTTTGCTATTGTTTCATCTAAATTATATAGATTTTCAATTTTACATTCTTCCATACTATTATCTCCTCTTAATTATTTTTTATTTTGTCTGTTCCAGTATTTTTCATATAGCTCTTTTGCTGTCTTTGGACTATCTACACCTTCTCTATTTTTTACAGGTGCAAAATCGTCTTCTCTTTTACCTCTCAATATTGCTATATCATCAAAGAACTCAAAAGCATCAAAAATAAAAGATTCAAATTTATAAGAATTTGGTTCTGATGGAACAACTTCTTTTCCATCTTCGTCTATATATGAATTCTTTTTGAAAGCACTGTGATACATAAGAGTCTCTTTACTTGCTTTTTCAATTGCATCAATAGTATATAAATGGCATATAATATTTGTTTCTCCAAATTTTAATTCTCCGTTTTCATCTAACTCTTCTGCCATTTTTTCAGGAAGTTCTGTATATTCAATAACTTTTGGATGACCATTCATCTTACAAAATACTCCAACTTTTTCATGTGGATTAGCTTTTACAACTGATTTTGAAGCAATTTGCGCACCTTTATCTATTGCCATTCCTAGTAAAGTTACATCTGCCATTTTTAGTAGAACGTTATCTACTCCACCTATAAATATCCATTTAATTCCTTTATTTTTCATATCTGCTAAGCATCCACTTGCTCTTAATGATGAATATGTTCCACCATTTCCATCTGATGCCTCTTTTATTTTCATATCTTTGCTAATTAATAATTTTCCTTTAGTATCAACTAGAGGAAGTTCACTTTGAGTAAATATAGTTACCGCTTCTTTAGGATATCCAAAATAGTTGTGCTTCTCTAAAAAATCTACAGTTGCTTGGTTATTCTCTTTACTTGTCATTATGTACCAAGGAATAACTGTACCATATTTTTTATTTGCTTCTTCAAGATTATCTTTTAATATTTCAAATAAGTATTTTCCTTTTCCATAAACATCTAATTTAAATGTTCCTTTAGGTCCATTATGTCCAAGCCTTGTTCCCTGTCCTCCTGCCATTGTTACAACTGCATATTTCCCACTTCTTATAACTTCTTCACCTAATTTATCAAACTTTTCTTTTTGTTCGTTTGATAGCTTAGCTTTATCTAAATAATCGATAGATTCTATTTTATTTTCTTTTATTTCAATTTTCTTTTTTGTATTATCATACAATTCCATTATTTGTTCAAAATCTATTCTATTTATTTGTTCTATTAATTCTTGTTTTTTTACTTCATCCAATTTTTTTAATAAATTTATAATATGATTTTGATTATAACTCTTAAGTAGGTCTATTGCCTCTTGCTCTTTATCCATATTAATTCCATCCCTTCATATATATTAATATATTATATGATACTCCCCTTAATATTGCCATTCTATCATAATTACTTGCATTTATCAAGTTTTTTCGAAAACTTGTCATATTTGGAATTTATCTCCAATATATATTAACTAAAAGTATTTAAAGTAGTACAAACATTTTCTTTAAAAGAAATCAAAGGAGGTATATAATGGAAAATACAAGATTATATCAAGATATTGCCAAAAGAACTGATGGTGATATTTATGTAGGAGTTGTTGGCCCTGTTAGAACTGGTAAATCTACTTTTATTAAAAAATTTATGGATTTACTTGTTATTCCTAACATAGATAATGAATACAAAAAAGAAAGAGCAAAAGATGAGCTTCCACAAAGTGCTGGTGGAAAAACTATAATGACTACAGAACCCAAATTTGTTCCAAATGAGGCAATCGAAATCACTTTAGACAATAATTTAAAATTCAAAACACGTTTAGTAGACTGTGTTGGCTACTTAGTTGATAACGCTATTGGCTATCTAGAAGATGATATGCCAAGAATGGTTAAAACCCCTTGGTCTGATGAAGAAATACCTTTTGAAACAGCAGCAGAAATCGGAACTAAAAAGGTTATTGAAGAACATTCTACTATTGGTATTCTAGTTACAACAGATGGAACTATAACAGATATTCCAAGAGAAGATTATATTAAAGCGGAAGAACGAGTTGTATCAGAATTAAAAGCTTTAAATAAACCTTTTATTATTTTGTTAAATTCTGCAGAACCAAATTCTACATATACAAGAGAATTAGCTGATAACTTAAGTGACAAATATAATACAACTGTTATGCCTATTAACTGTGAATATTTGAGCATTGAAGATATTAATAATATGTTTTCTTCTGTACTATATGAATTTCCTACTGACCAAATTAGAATTAAATTTCCTAAATGGATGGATGGTTTAGATTTATCTCATCCATTAAAATCTGAATTATTTAAAGAAATTAAAGATGCTTTTGAGAATGTAAATGTTTTAAAAGATGTATCTGTTTGCGCTAATAAGATAAAACAAACAGATATAATTTCAAATACAACAATTACTGATATGCAACTAGGCTCTGGCAATGTTACTATTGAAATTACTTTGAAAGATGAATTATTCTATAATGTCTTAACAGAAATTACCGGAGTTACTGTTACTAATGAAGGAGATTTATTTAGAATAATTTCAGAACTATCTTGCACAAAGAAGAAATATGATAAAATTTCTTATGCTTTAGATGAAGTTGAACGTAAAGGATACGGAATTGTTACTCCTTCTATTGATGACCTAGTACTTGAAGAACCTGAAATGGTAAAACAGGGTTCTAGATTTGGTGTTAAACTAAAAGCTACTGCTCCATCTCTTCACATTATAAAGACTAATGTAAAAACTGAAGTTTCTCCAATTGTGGGGTCTGAAAAACAATCAGAAGAACTTGTTAATTACTTACTTTCTGGTTTTGAAAACGACCCTAAAAAGATTTGGGATTCTAATATTTTTGGTAGAAGTTTACATGAACTTGTTAATGAAGGTCTACAAGCAAAGCTTGCTAAGATGCCTGAAGATGCTCAAGTAAAATTACAAGAAACATTAGAAAGAATTGTAAATGAAGGAAGTGGCGGGCTTATTTGTATTATTCTTTAAAATAGATTTTAAGGTTCCAATATGGAACCTTAATTCATTATATTATTTACTATTTTCTTTTTTGAACTGGTCGCAATTTGCGACCTTAAAAATTTATTATTTTATGCAACAAACTTATTTATGATTTCTTTATCCTCTCCTATTTTTTAAGGTGAAATTTTTGCACCTTAAACATTTATATTCTTCTTTTCTTAATCTTTCCAATCTTTATGTATTTTATGATATAAGTTTTATCATTTCTATAAATATTTCCGCTATTTTTATGCTAATTTCAATAGAAATTTTACTTTTTAATAATCCGGAAATCATAAGATTCCTTTCTCTGTAAAAAACATATGGTAGTTTTTGTTTCCCACATCGTATATTTGAAGTCACAAATTGCGACTTTAGATTATTATATTCTTCTTTAATTAATTGAAAACAAAACTCTATTGGAAAACTTACACTTTAAATTTTTATTTGAAAAAACAGCCCTCTCAATTAGCTTGAGAATGAGCTGCTACTTAAACTTGGATATGAAAACTCTTTTCCTCCTGGAGTAAACTGTCCGCTAGGTGTGTGATCAGAATAGAACTCACTTGAGCCTTTTAAGAAATATTTATATTTTGAACTTTGACTTATAGTTCCCCCTCCTACAACAACTGGATCATCCCATGTAGAGTCAACTGCATACCAAGTACCTTGTAATTGGACATAATTCCAAGCATGTCTTTCTGTTTCTCCCCTTGAATTAGTACCTGTTCCAATTACTAATACACAAGGAATACCCATTTCATCTAAAATATATTTAAAAGACCTTGCATAACCTTCACAAACAGCAACTTTATTTACTAAAGCACCATATACATCATAAATATTATTTCTAGAAATTGTTGTATCATATTCCATACTATCTACTAAATAATCATGTACCATTTTTATATCTTCATATGTATTTCCAGTTCTTCTAGATACTATACTATTTTTCACTTGTTCTACTTGACTAATTGCACTTTCTACCTGTGCTTGGCTTGAAAATTCATCTGTAAAATAATTATTCTCATTTCCGTTATTTATATAAACATTGTATGAAACTCCACTAGAAGATGTAATTGTCTCTATATTTAAATACATTTTATTAGGACTTAAATAAAATATACCAGGATTATCATATGTATATGCTTCTATTGCAGATTGATAATAATCACCTAACTCATCTTGTCCATTTGAGGTATTTAAGATATCAGAAAAACTATTTCCTAATTCTATTCTATATGTTCCTGATTTCATATTTTCTTTATTACTTTCTAAAGCTTTATATATAGTCTTAGAAGGCTCTTCTAATTGATTATAGAAATATTTATCAACAGTTACACTACTATAATCCACATTTGTATTATTATTACTTCCACTTTGTAAATCATTTAATGGATTATTTTCAACCACTTGTGGAGTCTTAATTGTTTCTGTATCTACTGTGTTTTCAGTACTTGCATAATTTCCCACAAAATTTTCGGGTTCAGTAGCTGTTTCTATTCCAGAAATTTCTTGGTAAAATATTATACCTAGTAATATTAAAGCACATATAATCAATATTATTACAATTGACATTACAAAACTAGCTAATCTACTTTTCATATTTTTCTCCTACGTTTTTTATACTTACTCATTTATTATAACATTTTTTTGCGTTTAAAACTAGTATATTTTTTATATTTTCTAGTTATAATATTAAAAATGTTGATATTTACATTATTATAGACATTTTACAAATAAAGGTAAAAAATTTTAGGAGTAATTATTATGAATCTTAAAAATATATGGGATAAATTATTTTCTTATGAACCTCCTTTAGAATATAATTTTAGTATTCCTGAAAATTCTAGTAATGAAGAACAGGAAAATACAGAAGAAGATTCTAAACCGGTTAAAATTTTTCCTAGTATAAGAGTTAATAAAGAATATATGCAAACTAAATATAATACTCTTATTAACAGTGATATTGTACTTCGTGAATTTACTTTAAATGCACGAGGTAAGCAGTATCATGCATTTATTGTATATATTGATGGTATGATAGACTCTAACATTATGAATGATTTTATTCTAAAACCATTAATGTTAAGAAACAGAAATAATTTGTTTGATGGACCGCAAAATAAAGTTATTTCTGAGGCTGTTGCAAATAATATTACTGTTAGGAAAGTTAAAAAATTTGATTTACCAAACTATTTAATAAATTGTTTGATGCCACAAAATTCAGTAAAAGAAGTATCTACATTTGATGAGGCCGCCAATGGTATTAATTCAGGAAATTGTGCATTATTTGTTGATACTTTGTCACTTGCATTTGATATAGAACTTAAAGGCTTTAAGCAAAGAAGTGTTGACAAACCTAATAACGAAATTGTTATTAAAGGTCCTCATGAAGCTTTTGTTGAAAACATTCGTACTAACACTTCTTTGATTAGAAGAATTGTTAATAACGAAAACCTTATTATTGAAAATGTAGAAGTTGGAAAAATTACTAAAACTAAATGTGCTGTTTGTTATATGAAAAATATTACAAATGAAGATTTAGTAAATGAAGTTAAATATAGATTAAACAATTTAGAAGTAGATTCTTTACTTTCTGCTGGTGAACTTGAACAATTAATTGTAGATTCTAATATTTTAGGAATTCCTGAAGTTTTATCTACTGAAAGACCTGATAAAGCAACTAAATATCTCCTTCGTGGTAGAGTTGTTGTAATTGTTAACGGCACTCCATATGGAATTATTATGCCTGCTGTTTTAGTTGATTTTCTTACTTCACCTGAAGATAGTAATTTAAAAGTTAATTTTGGTAATTTTTTAAGAGTTTTAAGAGTACTTGCTTCTTTTATTACATTACTACTTCCTGGGCTTTATGTTGCTGTAACTAGCTTTCACCAAGAGATACTTCCAACTAGCTTACTATATTCTATATTAGCCTCTAGAGCTAGTGTTCCTTTTCCTATTATTGTAGAAATTTTAACCATGGAAATATCTTTTGAATTAATACGTGAAGCCGGTCTTAGAGTTCCTTCTCCTATTGGGCCTACCATTGGAATTGTTGGTGCATTAGTTTTAGGACAAGCAGCTGTTAGTGCTGGTATTGTTAGCCCTATTTTAATTATTATAGTTGCAATAACTGGTATTGCTTCTTTTGCAATTCCTGACTTTTCTTTTGGATTTCATTTAAGATATTTCCGCTTCTTATTTATATTACTTGGTTTTATGGCAGGTTTCTTAGGAATAGGTATCGGTCTATTCGTTTATATTTCAGTGCTTTGTAGCTTACAATCATTTGGAGTATCATTTACTTCACCATTTGCACCATCTTCTGAAAGTAAAGGAAATGGATATTTATTACCTCCTATATGGAAGCGTGAATACAGAGCTCCATATATGGCAACCAAAAGAGAAAAAGACCAAGAAAAAATTTCTATGAACTGGAAATACAATCCAAGATTACATCGAAAAAGTGAGAAGAGGTGATTCTATGGCAAAGTCAAAGATAGGAACAATAGAAGCTATCATGTTAATTCTTACAATTGTAGTAGCTCATAGCGTTCTTTCTATGCCAACAAATATTTTGAGTTCATATAAATCTGCAAGTATTCTAAATGTGATATATGTAGGAATTATTGCAATAGGAATTGCTTATATTATTTATAAGTTACTCAAAAATTTTCCTTCTATGGATATTGTAGATATTTCAGAAGCTATTGGTGGAAAAGTTTTTAAAAATTTAGTAGGTATTATCTTTATTGTTTATTTTATATTAAGTGCAAGTTTAATGCTTCGCAACTTTTGCGAAAGTGTACAAATACTTTATTTTCCAATGACAGATATTATATTTATAATTGCTCTTATTGTAATTTCAGTAAATATATCAAATAAGCTGAATTTTAATGCTACAATAAAAACTAATGTAATTATACTTCCAATTGCTTTGTTTTCTGTTCTATTTTTATTTTTTACTAATATAAATAGATTTGTACCTGAAAGAATATTCCCTATCTTAGGTGAGGGGGTATTTAATACTTTTGTTTTAGGACTTACTAACCTTGCGTCTTTCGGTGGTATCGCTTATCTCTATTTTTTACCACCTCTTTTAAAAGATGAAACTAAGTTTAAAAAAATCACTTTAGTTTCAATTATTGCTACAGCAATTTATTTAGTTTTTACAATAGCTACACTTTTATTTATATTTACATTTTTTACCAATGTAAGTGAGATTTCTCCTCTTTATACTGCCACTAGATATATTGAATTTGGCTCATTTTTCCAAAGGCTAGAGTCTGTATTTTTACTTATTTGGATTTTAGTCTTTGCATGCTACTTAAGTATTGTATTAAAGTTTTCTATGAATATCTTTCAAAAGATTACTGGTATTACTAATAAGAAGCCTTTAGTTGATATATTCTCTCTCCTTATTTTAGGAATAGCATTAATTCCTAAAAATCTTGCAATATCACAAATTTTCGAGATTAAAGTATATTCTTATTTAATGATTGCTATTGTGTTGGTTTTAGGTTTAGGAATTCTTATCTTTGCTAGATTTGCAAAAAAGAAACAAATACACAACGCAAATACAGATAATAATTTATATAACAGAAAGGAGCCTGTAAATGAGTAAATGGATTAGAAACATTTTTATTTTTATTGTTATATTAGTCTTTATTTCTGCCTTTTCTAGCTCCTATTCTTCTTTGAATATAGATAATTTAACATATGTTTTGGCAATTGGAATTGACGCTTCTGATGATAATAAGTTAGAAGTTAGTTTTCACTTTTCTAACCCTATTCCTGCCGAATCAAGTGCTAGTGAAAAAGCAACGCCTATAATTAATACAGTTGCCGCTTCTTCTCTTAGCAACGCTATTAATTTAGTTAATGGTTACCAAGGAAGGCAATTAAACTTATCACATTGTAAAGTTATTATTTTCTCAGAAGAAATTGCAAGTCAAGGTATTTCAGATGAAATCTATACTTTAATAAATGATACTCAGGTAAGACCTTCTGCAAATATTATTGTTAGTAAGTGTAATGCTAAATATTATATGAACCAAATTAAGCCAGAAATCGAAAATTTACTTTCTAAGTATTATGAAATTTTTACAGAATCAAGTAAATATGTAGGTCATATGCCTAATGCTACTATTGGTGATTTCTTTAACGCTTTAATTTGTAAAACTTGTGAACCTTATGCTATACTTGGTGGAATCAACAAAGATAACACTAAAACTAATAGCTTTGACACTTCTGATTTTGGTGATAACAATAATAATAACTCTCAAAAAGATTACAATATAAAAGCAAATGATTCTTCTGTTGAAGGCGAAAACAAAGTTGAAAATATAGGTGTTGCTGTTTTTAAAGAAGATAAATTAGTAGGTGAATTAAATGCTCTAGAGACAATGGCTTTTTTAAGTATAAGAAATAAAGTAGATAGATTTCTAGTTTCTGTTCCAGATCCTTTAAATAATGAACAATATCTAGATATTTATCTAACTCCTAACGGTTCTTCTAGTGTTGATGTAGATACTTCTACCTCTTCTCCCTATGTTAAAATAAAATGTAGTTTTACAGCTCAAATTTACTCAATGTCTGAAAATTCAAAATATTTATCAAGTGATGTTTTAAATAGTATTTCTAATTCTTGTAATAGCTATCTAGAATCTATGTTTTTAGATTATTTATATAAGACTTCTAAAGACTTCAAATCTGATATAAATGGTTTTGGAATTTTTGCTGCTAAGAATTTTATTACTACTAGTGAATTTGAAGATTATAATTGGCTAGAATCATATAAAGATGCTTTTTTTGATGTTCAAGTAAATACTTCAGTTAAATCCGGTATGCTAATTTCCGAAACTTAAAACTTTTGTTAGAAGGTGTGTTTATGCAATCATTTATTTATGATTTTTTATTTATACTTACTAGTATCTTTATATTATTCAAAGCAATTGGATATGGTATATATGAGATAAAACAAATGGAAAATAAGTCAGGTGGGATTTGTGTTATTTCTTTTTCTATTCTAGTTGTTATATTTTTTGATATAATGATTCTTTTAAAATGAAAAAGGATGACATTAGCTTATGCCACCCCCTTTTCATTTGAGAACTAGATCTTAAGAAGTTCCTTTACTTGCTCGAACTCTTTCTTGTCCCGCTCACTCATATCACCTCTATAGGTGTATGAGCGCAACAATCTATCGAATTCAATCTCCATCCCACTGGTCAGGACTACAGTACATGAACGTACTAGCCGTGCCCTGACCTGTTTCCTTGGGTTGGTTGAAAGTTCTTCTAGCGTAACGTACATACCTAATCCTCCTCGTTTTACAAAACGAATTAAACATACAAGGTTAAAAACAACCTTGTTAGATTATATCACAAATCTATATTCATTTCAAATAGAAGAAAAGAGGAAGTTACTCTTCCTCTTTTGCTAATTCAAAGTCTATTTCTCTTAATTCCTTACTTGCACGTAATACTCTTATTCTTATTTTATCTCCTATTTTATATGTTTTCTTAGTTTCTTCTCCAATTAATATTTTTCTCTCTTCATCATAAATGAAATATTCATCACCTAGAGCTTCAAATCTGATTAATCCCTCTATTGTATTTTCTAATTCAGCAAACATTCCAAATGATGTAATTGAAGAAATTATTGCATCATATTCTTCTCCTACCTTAGATTCCATATATTCTGCCATCTTCATTTTTTCTGCTTCTCTTTCTACTTCTGTTGCTACTTTTTCTCTTTCTGAAGATTGTTTACTTCTATCTTCTGCTTGTTTCTTTAAAGTATTATATTCATCTTCGTCTATTACATAGTTATTTTCTAAATACTTAGAAATTACTCTATGTATAAATAAATCTGGATATCTTCTAATTGGAGATGTAAAATGACAATAATATTTACTTGCTATTCCAAAATGACCTCTGTTCTCTGCTTCATATCTAGCAAGTTTTAATGTCCTTAATACTAATGTAGATATTACTCTTTCTTCTTCTTTTCCTTTTATTTCATCTAATACTTTTGCAAATTCTTTTGGATAAATATTATCTTTAGATGCTTTTATTTTCAAACCATAATTATATAAGAATTTATTTAATTCTTTTACTTTTTCTAAGTCTGGCTCTTCATGTACACGATATATAAATGGTGCATCTAACCAATAGAATTTTTCTGCTACAGTTTCATTTGCTGTTAGCATAAATTGTTCTATTATTTCATTTGCAAATGTAGTCTCATATTTTCCAACACCTATTACTTTTCCATCTATGTCTAGTTCTATTTTAGTTTCTGGAATATCTAAATTTAGGTAACCATTTTCTAGTCTTCTATTCTTTAAAATATGAGCAAGTTCTTCCATTAATTTAAAGTCTTCTATATATGGTTTATATCTTTCTAGAACTTCTTCATCTTCTCCATCTAATATTTTTTGAACATCTGTGTAGCTCATTCTTTCTGTTACACAGATAATTCCTTTACAAATATCAGAAGATACAACATTTCCATTACTATCAATTTCCATTATGCAAGATAAAGTAAATCTATCTTCACCTGCATTTAAACTACAAATTCCATTTGATAATTCTCTTGGTAACATTGGAATAACTCTTCCTAGCATATAAATACTTGTTCCTCTTACCAATGCTTCACTATCTAGTAAACTGTTTTCTCTTACATAGTAACTTACGTCTGCTATATGAACTTCTAGTTTATAGTTGCCATTTTCAAGCTTTTCTACTCTTACTGCATCATCTAAGTCTTTTGCGTCTTCTCCATCTATTGTAAAGATTGTTCTATCTCTAAAATCTCTTCTATTTGGAATATCTTTTTTATCTACTTTATTACCACATTTTTTAGCCTCTTCTACTACTGCTTCTGGGAATTTTGCTGGTAATTGATGTTCTTTTATTATTGATAACATATCAACTCCAGCTTCATTTACATTTCCTAAAACTTCAATTATTTTTCCTTCTGCTTTCTTCCCTTTTTCAGGATATTTTGTAATTTTAACTAATACTTTATGGTTATCTCTTGCTTTTCCAAAATTCTTCTTTGAAATAAATATATCTGTTCCAAAATTCTTATCATCTGGTATTACAAATCCAAAGTTTTTATTATATTGGAATGTTCCAACCACTGTATCTTTTTCATGTTTTAATATTCTTACTATTTTTCCCTCTGCTCTTTTTATCTTGTTTTCTTCATCAATTATTTCTATTAATACATGATCTCCATTTAAAGCATTTAGTGAATTTTCTTTAGATATATAAATTTCGTCTTCTCTATCATCTAATCTTACAAAACCAAATCCTTTTTGGTTTTTTCTATAAAATCCATCATAATAAGTTTTTTGACTTATTTTATAACGATTCTTTCTATTCTTTTCAATTTTTAATTCTAGCTCTAATTTTCCAATTATCTCTAAAAAATCATGATATTCGTTTTTTGGTACCCTCATAAGCATTGCAATTTCTTTTGCCTTCATCGGGACATAATCATCATCACTCATAAAATCTAAAATCTTCTGTTCTCGGTCGTCCATTATTTCTATTCATTCCCTCTTTCTTTTATTAATTATAATTTATAATAATAAAAGGGCTCGTTTATTTGAAAACCGCCCCTTTAATTTTTATGCCATATATAAAATTCCTAAAACTATTGTTAACACTGCAAATACAATTGATAAAATAACTGTCCATTTCTTTTGTTTTCCTTCTTTTGTTCTTCCTTTATTCTTTTCAAAGAAATTATTTGTTGATGAACCTGTTATTGTAGATGATAATCCGGCATCTTCTTTTGATTGTATTAGTGTTAATATTATTAGTGCTAATGCTACTATTAAATATATTACTATTAATATCCATTTTGCTACTTCCATTTTATTCGTTCCTCCTAACGGTCTTCTCAAATACTACTTAGGTATTGTAACATATTTTTTACAAAAATGCAAATATTTTACATATATTTTTAGTATTTCTATATTTATTTTAATATTTTCCATACTCCTACCTCTTTTGGTAGGTCTTCAAACTCCATTTTTTCCTTTTTAGTAGGATGTTCTATTGTTAATTTATATGCCCATAATGCTATTTGTTTGTTCTTTCCTCTATTACCATATCTTTGGTCTCCATATATGCTATGACCAATATTTGCAAGTTGAACCCTTATTTGATGGTGTCTTCCTGTATGCAAATTTATTCTTAGTAAACTAATATCATTTTCTTTATCATATTTTATTACTTCATAATCTAGTTTTGCATATTTGCTATCCTTCTTATCTTTATTTACTACATAACTTGTATTTGTATTTTTATCTTTATATAAGTAATTTTCTAGAGTTCCTTTTTCTTGTTCCAATTTTCCATCTACTACTGCTAAATATTCTTTTTTAAATACCTTTTCTCTTACTTGATTACTTAATCTTGATGCTGCTTTTGATGTCTTTGCAAATACCATAACTCCACCTACTGGTCTATCTAGTCTATGTACCAATCCTAAATATACATTTCCCGGTTTATTATATTTTTCTTTTATATAATCTTTTATCAAACTCATCATGCTGATATCACCTGTTTTATCTTCTTGTGATGGTACATTTGGTATTTTTTCTACTACGATTATATGATTATCTTCATAAATTACTTTTAATTCCATGTTCATTCCTTTTTCTTTATACTTTCTATTTGTTATTTTTCCCATCTAGCATATATCCCACAAGGTAACACTAATTTTGAATTTTCCATAGGAATACCTATTTCTCCACATTCTTGTTTTCCTTTATACAATTTTCCGACTGTAAGATTTAATATATTTTGTAATACTGTACTTGATATTCCTGTTGTATATGAATTTATTAAGAAAAATAATGGGTCTTTTGATAATACTTTTGTACATAATTCTACTAAATCATATATATTATTTTCAAATTGCCATACTTCTCCTTTTGTTCCTCTTCCATATGATGGTGGGTCCATAATTACAGCATCATATTTATTTCCACGTCTTATTTCTCTATTTACAAATTTTACAACATCATCTACTATGAATCTTACTGGCTTCTTTTCTAATCCTGATGATATTACATTTTCTTTTGCCCATGTTGTCATACCTTTAGAACTATCTACATGACAAACAGAAGCTCCTGCTGATAAACAAGCAACTGTAGCCCCTCCTGTATATGCAAACAAGTTTAATACTTTTATTTCTCTTTTAGTTTTTTGTTTTTCTTCTTTTATTTTATTAATCATCCAGTCCCAGTTTACTGCTTGTTCCGGAAATAATCCTGTATGTTTGAAGCCCATTGGTTTTATATTAAATGTTAAATTTTTATAATGTATTTGCCATGCTTTTGGCATTTTTTTATTAAACTCCCATGAACCTCCACCTGTTTTACTTCTATGATATGTAGCATTTATTTCATTCCATTTTTTAGGGAAACTTTTATCTTTCCATATTATTTGAGGATCTGGTCTTGATAAAATAACATCTCCCCATCTTTCTAGTTTTTGTCCATCTGCCATATCTAATATTTTATATTCTTTCCATTCATTTGCAAGTTTCATTATTTTACTATTCCTCCTATTATTAGAACAGTAATATTTTACCATATTTTTAGATATTTTGCAAAATTTTCATAAAGCTTGCTATCATTGTTATATTTAAAGCCGAAAATGTAATAAATGCTAAAAATACTGTTGTTATAAATTTATGTTTTCTTATTTTTCTAACTAATTTTCCTCTTAAGCTTGGCTTTCTTAGCACTAACTTGTCCAATCTTGTATTATACATTACTTCATACCACTTTTCTTTAACGTTTTCCATAATATCCCCCTTATAAACATTCTTTATATATGTATATTCACAAGATTCTTATTTATTCATTGCTTTTTGATAAATCGTTCGCAAATTTCTATTATAATCCTTATAAAACCTTTATAAAGCTCCTCAAATTGATTTTTTCGCCATTTTGTGGTATAATTAAAGTGTTGAAGGACATGCTCCTTCACCGGGCTCCAAAACGTAGCACAAATATACACAAGGAGGAATCATCATGAAGAAAGCTATTGCAACGTTGGGAATTTGTATTGTTTTGGGCACTCTGTTTATTTTGGGCTATGCCATCTTCTTGAACGCTGATGGCATCACGGAAGCCTTTGTGAGCTTCCCACTTCCATATCTGTTCTGGTTCATCCTGGGCATTTTGGTTGGTGGAGTCTTTACACCGTTTGTTTACAGACGACTGAGATTTTCCAGAAGATCCAAAAAGCACTCTGAAGAGGATAGCTAGAATAGAGAATAAGCCCAAAAGGGATGACGCAGTCTTTGCGTCATCCCGTCTTTTATTTTAGATACCTTTTATTTTTTTTGCTAAATTTTCAGTTATCCCTTTTACAGAAGTTAGCTCTTCTATACTTGCTTCTTTTATTTTCTTTATGCTTCCAAAACGTTTTAATAATGCTTTTTTCTTTACTTCTCCTATCCCTTCTATATCATCTAATTCTGATTTCGTCATCTCTTTATCACGTAATTTTCTATGATAAGTAATTGCTGTATCATGTACTGTATCTTGGAATTTTGTTATTAAATTCATCAAGTTTTGTGATATTTCAAGTTCTTGGCGGCTTTCATCCATCAAAGCTCTTGTTTGGTGTTTATCATTTTTTACCATACCAAATACAGGTATATCTAAATTATATTTTGCAATTGCTTTTTTAGTTGCTCTTATTTGTGTAATACCACCATCAGCAAATATAACATCTGGAAGTTCTCCAAATCCCCCTTTTGGATTTTCTATTGAATGTTTTAATCTTCTAGTTATTACTTCTTCCATACATTTTGGATCATCTTGTCCATATACAGTTTTTATCCTAAATCTTCTAGATAAATTTTTCTTAATAACACCATCTATCATTACACACATACCAGCTACCATATATTCTCCTGATATATTAGATATATCATAAGTTTCTATTTTTCTTGGTAA
>CALXXB010000015.1 GCA_944392525.1 uncultured Clostridia bacterium
TAATAAATCGAGGGCTTAACCACAGTATTTATAAAAATCAATCTAAAACCTAAACAATTATTCATCTATGTATTTTTGAATGTGCTTGAATAAAATAAAAAAAGTTGCATAAAATATAAAAAAAGACTTGAAATATTTTTCTAATTAATATATAATTAGAAAGTACCAAAATTAAGTAATTAATTTTCTGGTGATTATGACATTTAGGGAAATACCTGTTCCCATCCCGAACACAGAAGTCAAGCCTAAATGTGCCGAAAATACTTGTGGGTTACCCTGCTGGAAAGATAGGTTGTTGCCAGATTTATATATATTCCTCGTTAGCTCAGTTGGTAGAGCGCTCGGCTGTTAACCGATAGGTCGTTGGTTCGAGCCCAACACGAGGAGCCATAGAATAGCAGATAATTTCTTATCTGCTATTTTTTGTTTGCTAATTTTTATATCTAAAATTGTATATAATTTAAATAAGTATGTGAAAATAAATGAAATAAATTTGAGAAATATGTAATAAAAAATTTGAAATCAATAGTTCGACTTGAATATATTGCTATGATTGTAGTGACGACTCAACAAGAAGAGATAATAATATAAAAAAACGTCTAAAAATGATATTAAGAAGAAGTATGAAATTACTAGAAATAAAGTTATTAGGTGGAATCGGCTATAAATAATGATAAAAGATATTATTATGGTTAATAAATTAGAAAAATATTTAGAGCTTGCAAAAGATATTTCAGAATATGATAGATTGAAGTACATAGTTGGCTCCTCGGGTTGGAATCGAACGAACGACCTATCAGTTAGTTGTAAATTAATTATTTAAAGCAGAAAGAGTTGCTAAAGTATCTCCTAATTGAGTAAAAAAAGCAGCTAAGATATCTATTTCTTCTTGTGTTTTATCTTTTGCAATTTCACAAGCAAGAAGAGAAATAAAATTAACAAAAGCACAAGAATTCATAAATGTCACCTCTTAATATTATATGTAAAAATAACTTGTTAGTGAAAATAATTTTTATTAATAATTTATAAGAAATAAGAAATACTACATTTAGGTGTATGTAGTATGAAACAAAAAGAAATAATAGAGAAATGGAAGCAGGGATTAAGCAAGGAAGTACTTGCAAAAAGATATAGAAGAGAATATAATCAAGGAATAAAAGTAATAAGAGCAAGTGTAGAAAATAGACATAAAGGAAGATTTATAACAAATTATGAGGCTTTAGCATATGTTGAGAAAATAATTTATATGTATATCAAGAATGAAAGGTAAGAATAATACTTTTCATTCTTTTTTTGTGCTTAATAATTTCTTCATATTTATTTAAGAAAAAATAAATGGTATTTAAGAATTTACGGTGATAGAATAATAACAAATGAAAAAAGAGGGAGGAGAAAAATGGAAGAACCAATTTTAAAATGTGAAAACTTATATAAGAATTTTGGTAAGAAAGAAATTCTTAAAAATGTCTCTTTTGAGATAAACCGTTCTGATATTCTAGGATTCATAGGACCAAACGGAGCCGGAAAAACAACTACTATTAAGCTAATCTTAGGACTTCAAAGTATAACTAAAGGAAGGGTACTAATAAATGGATTTGATATAGAAAAACAATTTGAAAAAGCAATAGAAAAAGTAGGAGCAATAGTAGAAAATCCTGATTTATATATGTACTTAACAGGATATGAAAACTTACAACTAATGGCTAATTTATATAAGGGAATAGATAAGAAAAGAATAGATGAAGTAGTTAGACTTGTAAAGCTAGAAAATAGAATAAATGATAAAGTATCAAAATATTCATTAGGAATGAGACAAAGGCTAGGAATAGCACAAGCAATACTTCATAAGCCGACATTATTAATATTAGATGAGCCAACAAATGGATTAGACCCAGAAGGAATAAAAGAAATGAGAGAACTTCTTTTAGAATTAGCAGAAAAAGAAGGAATGGGAATATTAATATCTAGTCATAACTTAGCAGAGTTAGATAATTTAGTAAATAAAGTATGTATTATAAAAAATGGAGAAATAATCGAGACAAGTGGTATATCAGAAATTAAAAAAGAAGAAAAAGCAAATTACAAATTATTTGAAGTAAATGATACATCAAAAATAAAAGAAATACTTCCAGGAGCAATAATAATGGATAAGAATAAATTTAAAATAGATGCAGTAAAAGAAGAAGTACCTGAAATAGTAGAATTATTAGTAAGTAAAAATATTTCTATTTATGAAGTTAAGAAAGAAGAAAAATCACTTGAAGAAGCATTTTTTGAAAAGACAGGGGGGAATGTAATTGAGTAATTTAATAAAAAATGAATTAACAAAGATTTTTAAGAAAAAATCTATTTATATAATTTTATTTGTAACATTAGCGTTTGTAATTTTATCAAATTGTATGTATAAATATTTCTTTAATAGTGGGAGTTATTCATACTATAGTGAAGGTTATGTAGAATATGCAAGAGAAGAAATAAAAGGACTAGATCCTAATAGAACAAGTGATACAAAAATGTATATAGAATATAAGACAGTATTAGATGTATATGATATGATGCAAGAGTATGACGATGATGCTTGGCAAATACAAATAATAGCATCAAGGATAGAGCCATATGTAACTGAAAGAAACACATATTTATATGGAGCTGAAAAGAATGAAGAGCAAGCAAATAAAATAAGTGAACAGATAAATGAATTGTTAGAAAGATTAAAAAATGATGATTGGAAATATTTTGCGAATGAAGAATTACAATCTGCAGAAGAAAAAGTAAAAGCATTAGAAGATGAGAAAAATAGTACAGATGATAAACAAAGATTAGAATCATTGGAATCAGAACTTGCAACAGCAAAAATTGATTTAGATGTTGCAAAATATAGAGTAGACGAAGATATAAAATATGGTTATGACTATATGAACGTAGCATTAACAAATTATCAACAATATGCTTATACTATCGTTCAAATGGATAATTCAAATACAGAATTAACTTATCAAGAGAAAAAAGATTATAATGAAGCCATTGAAAATAAAGAAATAAGCAAATATATAATAGAAAATCACGTAGACGTAGAAAAAGTAAATGATTTAAGAGGAATATTATCAAGATTCTTTAATGAATTTGGATTGTTTATAATAGTTATTGTTGTTATGATAGCAGGAACAATAGTAAGTGAGGAATTCAACAAAGGAACAATAAAATTATTATTAGTAAAACCATATAGTAGAAATAAAATATTACTTTCTAAGTTCATAACTGTATTAATAATTACAGTATTTGCAATTGTGGTTATATTGGGTATGGAAATAATAGTTGGTGGCTTAATATTTGGATTTGATAGTTTGTCTGTCCCAGTGATAGTTTATAATTTCAATACAAATATGATACAAGAAATAAATGTATTTGCATATGTAGGAACACAGGTTATTATGATACTTCCAAGTGTAATATTACTTGCAACATTAGCATTTGCACTAAGCGCAATATTTACAAATTCACCAGTCGCAATAGCATTACCTTTGCTTGGATATATGGGAGTAGCAGTAATAAATCAACTTGCAATGCAGTATAATATAGGATTCTTAAGATATTTTGTAACCCTAAATTGGGATTTTACACAATATTTATATGGAGGAATGCCTTTAATGGAAGGATTAACACCAGAATTCTCGGTAGTTATATGTTTACTATACTTCTTTATAATGATGATACCAACATTTGCTATATTTAAAAAGAAAAATATAAAGAATATTTAGGGACGTTTCCTTTTATTGTTTTTCCTACACTTTGGGACACATCTTATATGAGATGTGTCCCGATTTGTTGTATTTTAGACAAAAGGAAACGTCCCCATTGAAAAAAATAGTAAAAAGTGATAAAGTAATGGCATAAGATAATAAAGAGGTGAAAAAAATGAAAGTAATATTAGTAAATGGAGGTCCGCATAAGGATGGATGTACAAATAGAGCATTAGAAGAGGTAAGTAAAACATTAGAAAATAACGGGATAGAAACAGAAATCTTTTGGATTGGTAATAAAGCTATATCTGGATGCCTTGGATGTGGTGGATGTAGTAAAACAGGAAAATGTGTAATAGATGATAAAGTAAATGAATTTTTAGATAAAGTAAGTAAAGCAGATGGATTTGTTTTTGGAAGTCCAGTACATTTTGCAGCAATATCAGGAGCGCTATCATCATTTATGGATAGAGTATTTTATGGAAGAGGAAATTTATTTGCAAATAAAGTAGCTGCAGGAGTTGTTAGTTGTAGAAGAGGTGGAGCAACAGCAGCATTTGATGAAATAAATAAATATTTTTTAATGACTAATATGATTGTTGTAGGATCTCAATATTGGAATATGGTTCATGGTAGTAAAAAGGAAGATGTAGAAAAAGATGAAGAAGGTTTACAAACGATGAGAACACTTGGAAATAATATGGCTTGGTTATTAAAATCAATAGAAGCAGGAAGAAAAGAAGGGATAGAATTACCAGAAAAAGAAGAAACTAAAAGAACTAATTTTATAAGATAGGGAGAATAAAATGCAAGAAGAGGCAAGAAAAGGAAATATAGGAATATTTGATTCAGGAATTGGTGGAGTAACCGTACTTAGAGAAATAATAAAAATACTTCCAAATGAAAATTACATATATTATAGTGATTCCAAAAATAATCCTTATGGAGATAAATCAGAAGAAGAAATAATACAAAGATGTGAAGAATTATTTAAATTTTTATTAGAAAGAAATTGTAAAGCAGTTGTAATTGCATGTAATACAGCAAGCGCAGTGGCGTCAAGTTATTTAAGAGAAAAATATAAGAACATTCCAATAATTGCAATAGAACCAGCATATAAAATGGTACATGATTATAGCTATGATAAAGAAACTTTAGTTATGGCAACTAAAGGAACAATAGAAAGTGAAAAATTTAATTTGCTATATCATAAATATGATAATCATAAAACAACACTTTTAGAATGTGTAGGTCTTGCAGATGTAATAGAAGAAGGAAATGAGGATAGAATAAGAAAATATTTAGAAGAAAATATTGGACAATATAAAGGAAAAGTAGAAAATGTGGTTTTAGGATGTACTCATTATCCTTTAGTCCAAAAAGAAATTGGACAAGTATTAGGTGAAAACGTAAGATTTTTTAACGGAGCAAGTAGGTTAGCTGTTCATTTAAAAGATGTATTGGAAGAAAACAATCTGATAAGTGATAACAAAAATCAAGGAAAGATAGAATTCATAGACTCATTAGGTAAAAAAGAAAAAGAAGAAAGATTCTATAAATTTTTAAAGGAGGAAAATCTATGAAATTAAGAAAGATAGTAGTAGGAATAATTATATTCTTATTAATAACATTATTATTTACAGTAAATAAAGTAGAAGCAGTAAAGGGAACACAAGGGATATCTGAAGAATTGTCAGAACAATTACAGAATATATCTAATGAAGATATATTGGAGATTTATGACCAAATAACAGAACAGTATTCAAATGACGAGATTGCAGATATGATATTAGAAAATAAAAATCAAATAGCTGAAGACGCAGGAATAAGCGAGAGTGTAATTGATGCAGGGGCAGATTTCATAAGAAATACAAACAAAGAAGATATAAGAAAAATTTTAGAAAATGATGAAAGTATAAATCAAATAAGAAAAACTATTCAAGAAGGAGGGACAGCAAGTGAAGCAGTAGAAAACGCAATAGCAAATACAACTACTTCTCAAAAGATAAATTTATTATTTAAAATTTTACTTGCGAATAATATTATAAAAGCAGTATTTTGGGGAATTCTAATACTATTTATATATTGTACAATAACAAGATGGATTATATATAATAAAGCAGGAAAAAATGGATTTGCAGCGATTATTCCATTTTATAGACAAGTTACAATGTATAAAGTATGTGGTTTATCACCATTTTTAATGATTCTTTGGTTAGTTCCTATATTTGGTTGGATTGCAATGTTCATAATTACTATTATGAAAAGAATACTTTTGGCACAAAATTTTGGAAGAGGTGGATTGTTTGGAATAGGCATTTTAATACTTCCACCAATATTCTACTCAGTACTTGCGTTTAATTCAAATATAGAGTATGAAGGAGAAGAAGAATAGTGAAAATATTAGAAAACAAACTAAAAAATGAACTAAATATTAGAACTGAAAGAAATTATCCAATTGAAGGTGTAGAGTTTATTGATATCATGCCTTTAATAATACAAAAAGAAACTTTAAAAGAAATAATTGATTTATTTGTAGAAGAGATAAAGAATAAAAATGTAGATTATATAATAGCTCCAGAAGCAAGGGGGTTTCTATTAGGTGTAGCAGTAGCAGATAGATTAAACATTGGCTGTGTGCCAGTAAGAAAACAAGGAAAATTACCACCTACAACAGTAGAAGCAAAAATCGAGTATGAAAAAGAATATGGAAAAGATATAGTAGAACTTCCAAAACTAGTAAATACAACATATGAAAATAAAAATTTTTATATGATAGATGATATTTATGCAACTGGAAATACTATGGAAAAGATAAAGGAAACAATTGAAAAATTGGGTGGAAAAGTAGTAGGAGAAGGAGTAATTTTAAATATTGTTGAATTAAATAATAATAAAAAAGTATTTTCTTTAATAGAAGTAAATGAAGAATAGGGAAGGCAAAAGCCTTCCTTTTATAAATATTTTTTTAGTTGTTCTACAGTGTTTTCTTGAAACTTAATAAATTCATTTAAAACGTTTTTTACTTCTTCATCTGCATCAGGATTTTGATTTAGTAATTTAACACCTTCAATAATTCCCATATTTGTTCCTTGAATCATAAGTTCTGCTATTTTAGAATTACTCTTATCCATCATAGTGTTCATTTCAACGCCCATCCAACCCATAGCTTTTTGCATAGGATTTATTTCTTTAGGGAAATCATCATAGTTTGTAAGTTCATCATTTACCTCATTTAAAATTTTATTATATTCATCATATTGATATTTTAAATCTTGTTTAAATCTATCATCTTGAACTTTTTCAGAAACATTGGAAATTGAATCCATTCCCATTTTAATTCCTTTATTTAATTCATTTAATATATAGCGATTACTGTCCATCAAAATTACCTCCTAAAAATATTTATAATATTAGTATTTACAAATAAAAGAAAAATATTAATCAAATAAATGTATAAAACAATATCTGTTTGGAAAAATTAATTTTAAAAGAAAGAGGAGGATTTTATGGAAAATTTAGTTAAAAATTTAAATTGTTTATTATCAGACTTAAATGTATTTTACAGAAAGCTTCAAAACTATCATTGGAATGTAAAGGGAAAGGATTTTTTTACTATGCATGTAAAACTTGAGGAGTATTATGATGAAATAAATGAACAAATAGATGAACTTGCAGAGCATATTTTAATGTTAAATAACGAGCCACTTGGTACTATGAAGGATTATCTTGATAATACTTGTATAGCAGAAGCTAAAAATGAAAAAATAGATGAATGCGAAGTTATTAAAAATATTATTACTGACTATGGTACTTTACTAAAGAAAGTAACTGAGATAAAAGAAGAAGCGGACAATCAAAAATGTTATGGTACTTCTAGCTTAATGGATGATTACATTTCTCTTTATATGAAAAATCTATGGATGTTAAATCAAACAAGTAGTAAATAAAAGAAAAACTGTATTAGATTTTTTAAATATTTTCTATATTTTTTTACTTAGTTTTTTTATAATAAAACACAATTCGCTACAAATTCTAAAAAAAGATTATGAAATTCATAAAAAATATTTACAAATAATTTATGATAAGATATAATTTATGTAAAATAAAAGGCATATAATTGTTTTGTTTAGGAAGATAAAAATATATTAAACTAAGGAGAAAAATTGTATGAAAAAAAGAGAAGAAAAGGGAATAACTTTAATTGCTTTAGTAGTAACAATTATAGTTTTATTAATTTTGGCAGGAATAACATTAGGAACTTTACTTGGAAATGATGGAATAATAAGTAAAGCAAATCAAGCAAAAGAAGAAACAGAAATAGCGCAATGGGAAGAAAGAATTGATTCAGCAATAATAGATGCAGAAAATAAGCATAGAAACCCAACATTAGATGATGTGATAGATGAATTATTAATTGATGAAATAATTGCTGATGAAAGTAAAGTAGATAAAGATACAGGAGCAATAACAACAAGAGAGCCAGTTTATACAATAGTGGGAAAGTTGGATGATTATTTAGATAAAGAAGGACCAGATGAGCCAGTGCTAGCAGAACATACAGTGACATATAACTATAGTGAAAATGGAGGAACAAATGCAGATAGAACAAGTGCTACAGTAAAAGAAGGAGAAAGTATAGATTTAACAATAGGAGCAACAAAAAACGGATATACATTTTTAGGTTGGAACACAAATGCAAATGCACATGAAGGATTACAAGAGTTAAGTATGGGAAGTGGAGATGTAACATTATATGCAATATATAGTAAAACACTTACAGTAACGTTAGATTATTTGAGTGATGATATAGAAAATTCAAAACTAGAAACAACAATATATAACAAAGAAACATCAGGTCAAGTAATAGTACCAAAGGCGCAAAGCATAAGTCCAAATGCTTTTGTTTACTGGAACACAGAAAGTAACGGAACAGGAACAAGATATCTAGCATCACAAACTGTAAATTTATCAAGCGATATGACTTTATATGCAATATGGTATTATGTACAAGTGCCACGAAGTGTAAGCTTCAATCCTGGTGAAACCGTAGTTGCTACATTTAGATTTGAAAATATAAATGATATTACATCATATCAATTATATAAAGCATCAACAGAAACAGTCGATGGAGAACCAACAAGTAGAGTGAGACTTTCAACTAATGGAAATTATATTAGTGCGAGAATAGAGAATATAGTGGAATCAGATGTGGGGTATTATTATTTAGTTATAACAACTAATACTTATGGTAATGATATAAAAATAGAAACGCCTAGAATAAATGTACAACAAGTAAATTAATTAGAATTTTGATGCCATTTGAATTTATATATAAAAAGGAAAATAAAAGTATGGAAGACGTTAGCTTTCTATACTTTTTTCTTTTTCACAAAAAATTCACAAAATATTTAGCACAAAGTATTGACAAGTGCTAAATATGGGTATAATATATAGAAAGGTTAGCAAACGAACTAAAAGAGTGCTAAAACTAACAATTAAAAAAGAGGTGAAAAAATTGTTAGATGATAGAAAAAAGAAAGTACTACAAGCAATAGTAGAAGAATATATAAACACAGCAGAACCAGTTAGTTCAAATGCTTTAACTAAAAATCATGGTTTAAATTGTAGTAGTGCAACAATAAGAAACGAAATGGCAGAGCTAGAAAAAAATGGTTACTTAGATAAAACACATACATCAAGTGGAAGAGTGCCATCAGAAAAAGGATATAGGTACTATGTAGATGAACTTGTAAATGATAAAGATATAAGTCTAGAAGAAATAAAATATATAAGTGATAAGCTAGAAACAAAAGTAAATGAAATCGAAGACTTAACGAAAATAACAGCAAATACAATATCAGAAGTAACACATTATACTACAGTATCAATTGGACCTAAAACAAATCAGCAATTAATAGAAGAAATAAAATTTGTATTACTTGGTTCAAGAATGATGATGGCAGTAATATTAACAGATACAGGAATGGTAAAAGAAACAATCATAAAATTTGATGAAGACATAACACAAAAACAAGTAGAAACAATAAATTATATGTTTAATAAAAAGTTAAAAGGACAGCCATTAGAAACTATAGATAGACCTTTAGAAGATTACTTATATGATGAAATGACATATAGCGTAAATGTTGTAAAGCCTATAATAGAACAAATTAAAAAGGTACTAGAAGAAGACAATACAGTATATCTAGAAGGAGCTAATAAATCTTTTGAACTACCAGAATTTAATAGTTTAGAGGTAGCAAAGAACTTTGTAAATATTCTAGATACAAAAGATTTAGTAGCAGATATGTTGAATACAGGTTTTGCAGATGACATAAAAGTTTATATAGGTGATGAAAACGAACAAGAACAACTAAAAGATTTTAGTGTTGTAACATTTAAACATAAGGTAAATGGTAAAGATTTAGGAACAATAGGAATTATAGGACCAAAAAGAATGGATTATTCAAAAGTAATTTCAGTAATGAAATATATTAGTAAAAAATTAAATGAAAATGATAAAAAATAAAGAAAGAAGGGATAAGATGGCAGAAAAAGAAGAAAAAATGAAAAATGAAGAAGTAGAGAAAAAAGAACATGAAAAAGTAGAATCAAAAGAAAATAAGAAAGAAAAAGAAATGGTCCCTAAAGAAGATTATGATGCATTAGATGATCATTTCAAAAGAATATTAGCAGAATTTGAAAACTTCAAAAAGAGAAGCAAAAAAGAAAGAGAAAGTTTATATAACTCAATACTATCAGATGTAGTAGAAAGTATACTTCCAATACTAGATAACTTAGAGAATGCAGCAAAAGCAGAAACACAAGATGAAAATTATAAACAAGGTGTAGAATTAGTACTAAAACAATTCAATGATGTTTTAAAGGCAAAAGGTGTAGAAGAAATAGAAGCTTTAGGAGAAACTTTTGATCCAGAATTACATGATGCAGTAAGAAGTGTACAAGATGAAAGTAAGGGCGAAAAAGAAATTGTTGAAGTATATAGAAAAGGATACAAAATAGGAAGTAAAGTAATAAGACATTCAATGGTAGCAGTAGCTAATTAAATATATTAATTTTTGATATTAAATTTAATTTTATATAAATAAAATAAAAAGAAAGGATGAATAAAAATGGGAAAAATTATAGGAATTGACTTAGGAACAACAAACTCATGTGTAGCAGTTATGGAAGGAGGAGAGCCAGTCGTTATACCAAATGCAGAAGGAAATAGAACTACTCCATCAGTAGTTGCATTCTCAAAAAATGGTGAAAGACTAGTTGGACAAATAGCAAAACGTCAAGCAGTAACAAACCCTGACAATACTGTTATATCAATCAAAAGAAAAATGGGAACTAATGAAAAAGTAGATATAGAAGGAGATAAATTCTCTCCACAAGAAATTTCAGCAATGATATTACAAAAATTAAAAGCAGATGCTGAAAATTATTTAGGACAAAAAGTAACACAAGCAGTTATTACAGTACCAGCTTACTTTAGTGATAGCCAAAGACAAGCAACAAAAGATGCTGGAAAAATTGCAGGACTAGAAGTATTAAGAATTATAAATGAACCAACAGCAGCAGCTTTAGCTTATGGTATGGATAAAGAACAAGACCAAAAAATCATGATTTATGATTTAGGTGGAGGAACATTTGATGTATCTATCCTAGATATTGGTGATGGTGTATTTGAAGTTTTAGCTACAAATGGTAACACACATCTAGGTGGAGATGACTTTGATGAAGCAATAATTAATTACTTAGTAGATGAATTCAAAAAATCAAATGGAATTGATTTAAAACAAGACAAAATGGCAATGCAAAGATTAAAAGAAGCAGCAGAAAAAGCTAAAATAGAATTATCAGGTGTTCAACAAACACAAATTAACTTACCATTCATTACAGCAGATAGCTCAGGACCAAAACACTTAGATGTAACACTTACAAGAGCTAAATTTGAAGAATTAATTCATGATTTAGTAGAATCAACATCAGGACCTGTAAACCAAGCATTAAAAGATGCTGGATTAACACCAAATGATATTCATAAAGTATTATTAGTTGGTGGTTCTACAAGAGTACCAGCAGTTCAAGAAGCAGTAAAGAGAATAACAGGAAAAGAACCAGATAAAGGAATTAACCCTGATGAATGTGTTGCTATTGGTGCAGCTATTCAAGGTGGTGTTTTATCAGGAGATGTTAAAGATTTAGTATTATTAGATGTAACACCATTATCATTAGGTATTGAAACATATGGTGGAGTATTTACAAAATTAATTGAAAGAAATACAACAATACCAACAAAGAAATCACAAGTATTCTCAACAGCAGCAGATGGTCAAACATCAGTTGAAATTCACGTATTACAAGGTGAACGTGAGATGGCTGCATACAACAAAACATTAGGAAGATTCCAATTAACAGGAATTCCAGCAGCACCAAGAGGAGTACCACAAATCGAAGTTACATTTGATATAGATGCAAATGGTATAGTTCACGTATCTGCAAAAGATATGGCAACAGGAAATGAACAAAATGTAGCAATTACAGCTTCAACAAACTTAACAGATGAAGATATTGATAAAGCTGTTAAAGATGCAGAAGCACATGCTGAAGAAGATAAGAAGAGAAAAGAAGAAATCGAAGTTAAGAATAATGCAGAAAGCTTAGTATATAATAGTGAAAAAACATTAAAAGATTTAGGAGATAAAATTTCTGGAGAAGAAAAAGCTAAAGTTGAGACAGAAATAGATAATACTAAGAAAGCATTAGAGACAAATGATACAGCAAAAATTAAAGAAGCTACAGAAAAATTAACAAAAGTATTCTATGATATGTCAGAACAATTATATAAAAATGCAAATCCAAACGGAGCAGCAGGAGCTGGAGCAAATGATGCAGGTGCAGCTCAAAATGATGGTCCAAAGACAGATGAAAATGGAAATGTATATGATGCAGATTATAAAGTAGAAGATGACAACAAAGACAATAAATAAAGTAAAAGATAAGGAGGATTAGAGGAACTTCCTCTATTCTCCTTTATTACTTAAGGAGGAAAATAGATGGCAGCGAAAAGAGATTATTATGAAGTATTAGGAGTAAGTAAGAATGCAACAGAAGATGAGATAAAGAAAGCTTATCGTAAGCTTGCAAAAAAATATCATCCTGATGCAAATCCAAATAATAAAGAAGAAGCAGAAGCTAAATTTAAAGAAGTAAATGAAGCTTATGAAAACTTGTCAGATCCTCAAAAAAGAAGAATGTATGACCAATTTGGACATAATGGACCACAAGGATTTGGTGGTCAAGGTGGACCATTTGGGCAAGGAGGATATTATTCATATTCTAGTTCAGGTTTTGATAACTTTGGAGATTTTGGTGATTTAGGTGATATCTTTTCATCAATTTTCGGAGGAGGATTTGGTGGAAGAAATTCTTCTAGTAAAAGAAATGGACCTTCTAAAGGTGCAGATTTAAATGTTAGAATGGAAATAACATTTGAACAATCATATTTAGGAGTTGAAAAAGAAATCGTTATCACTAGAGATGAAGAATGTAATGTATGCCATGGAACTGGAGCAAAACCAGGAACATCTCCTATTAAATGTCCTACATGTCATGGAACAGGTCAAGTAACACAAGTACAAAACACTATTTTAGGTCAAATGCAAACAACAAGAACATGTTCAGCCTGTCATGGAACAGGTGAGATTATAAATGAGCCTTGTGAGAACTGTAAAGGAAAAGGAACTGTTAGAAAACAACCTAAGATAAAAGTAAAAATTCCTGCTGGAATAGACGACAATCAAACTGTAGTATTAAGAGGAGAAGGAGAACCTGGTAAGAAAGGTGGAGCAAAAGGAGATTTATATATTACAGTCAAAATAAAGAATCATAGTGTATTTACAAGAAAAGGAAACAATGTATTATGTGATATACCAATAACAATAACACAAGCTACTTTAGGTGCAGAACTTGAAATACCAATGGTTGATGGAAGTAAAGAAAAATATAAAATACCTGAGGGAACACAAACAGGAACTAAGTTTAATATTAGAAATAAAGGATTTAAATCTATTAATTCTAATAGTACAGGAGACTTTATATTTACAGTTACAGTTCAAACACCTAAGAGACTAACAAAGGAGCAAAGAGAATTGTTAGTTAAGCTTGCACAGACTATGAACGAACAACCACCAGTAAAGAAACGAGGGTTATTTGGATAAAGGATGTAGAGTTCTACATTCTTTTTTTCTTGCAAAATATGTATATTTATGATAAAATTATTAAGTTATTGTAGGCATGTTCAGTTTCAACTGACTAGAAGAAACGAACTTCTTAAGAGAAAGGATTATAAATGAATCCAACAATTTTTATGCTTGTTGCATTCTGGATTAGTGTAATACTAATTGGGGCATATCAAGCATACATATCGTGGATGTCTAAAGGGAAGGTTGCCAATATAATAGGAATTGTATTGATATATGCAGTAGTACTTGCTATTGGCACTTATATATACCTTAATGTCATCTAGGATATGAGAAGGTCATTATCCAAAGTCTTTTTCTTTGGATACGCAATAACTAATGCAGCGAGGACTAACAACCTCGCTGTAGTTATATAAAATGTAATTAATATTAATATATAATTAATTTGATTGAGTTTTAAAGAGTCATATGATAAAATAACATTAAATTTAGGAAGAGGAAGATGAAATGTCGATAAAATTAAAAATACTACTAAGCATAATAACAATCGTAATATTACTTGCAATATTAACAGTTTCTTACTTTTGGTTTGCTGAGATAGAATCGAAAGAGCCTATACAGATAGAAGATGTTTGTAATGTAGAAATAGAAGAGTTCCAAGGAAGGAAAGTATTTGTTGTAACTCCAAAAGATGGAGAAGTAAGCGATACAAGAATATTATATTTCCATGGAGGCTCATATATGGCAGAGATGAGTAATGACCATTGGAATTTTATAAAAAATTTAGCTATTGATACGAAAAGTACAATAATAATTCCAGATTATCCACTAACACCAAAATATAATTACAAAGATGTATATAATATGGTAGAGCCATTATATAAAGAAGTAGTACAAAAAGTAAATACTGAGAATTTAATAGTTATGGGAGATTCGGCAGGTGGAGGATTAGCATTAGGATTACTTGAAGAGGTATCACAAGAAGATATAGCAATGCCAAATAAAACAATATTAATATCACCTTGGCTAGATGTAAGATTAACTAATCCAGAAATAGATGAAGTTCAAAAAGAAGACAAAGAACTAAATAAAGAAACTTTGAAACTAGCAGGAATAGCATATGCTGGAGATGATGGAATTAATAGTTCTTTAGTAAATCCATTAGATGGAGATTTGTCAAAATTAAGTAATGTAACAATACTTACAGGAACAAGTGATATATTAAACCCTGATGTACATGTATTAGAAGAAAGAGGAAAAGAACAAGGGATTGATATTAATGTAAAAGAATATGAGGGTGCAGGGCATATTTGGATAATAAATGAAAAAGGTGATATAGGTTTAATTGATAAAGGGTATCAAGATTTAATAAATATGGTAAAAGATGAGACAAATTAGGACCGTCCCTAAAATGTCTCAAGGAAGGACTTTTTAATATGAAAAGTAAAAAAGAACATAAACTATATTGGAGAAGATTGGATAATTCTGCTAAGATATTCCCAATAGCAGCAGGGAGAAAATATAGTACTGTATTTAGATTATCAGCAGTTATGAAAGAAAAGGTAAATCCTAAAATATTATACCAAGCTGTAAATAAGGCATTAGAACAATATCCATCATTTAAAGTAAGGATGAAGGCAGGTGTCTTTTGGTATTATTTTGAATATAATCCAAAGAAACCAATTGTAGAAGAAGAAAAGGATTATCCTTGTAAATATATAGAACCAAGAACTAATAATAATTACTTGTTTAAAGTAACTTATTTTGAAAGTAAAATAAATATAGATATATTTCATTCTTTAACTGATGGAAATAGCGGAAATACATTTTTTAAAGAAATAATATATAATTATTTAGAATTACTACATAAAGATGAGCTTAAAGAAGAGAGAAGTACAAGAAAAATTGTAGAATATGATACAGAAGATAGTTACATGAAAAACTATGATAAAAAAGCTAAAGGTAATAGCTCTTCTAAAAAAGCATATGTGTTAAAAGGAAGAAAAATTGGTTTTGGTGGTATTTCTACAATACACGAAATAATAGATTTAGAGGCACTAAAAAAAGAAAGTAAAAAATATGAAGCAACTATTACACAATATTTAACAGCAGCTCTTATATATTCTATTTATGAAGCAAATTATAAGAAATATAAATACAGAGGTAATAAGCCAATTAAGGTATGTATACCAGTTAATTTGAAGAAATATTTTCCATCAAAGACAATGTCTAATTTCTTTTCATATATAACTTTAGAAGCGGAAATGAAAAAAGATAACTTAGATACTTTTGATAAAATAATAGAATTTGTTAAAGCTGATTTTAAGAAAAGATTACAAGAAGAGGAAATTATAAAAACCATGTCTGCAAATGTAAAGCTTGGAAATAACTTTGCTATAAAGATAGTGCCTTTAATTATAAAAAAACTACTTGTAAGACTAAGTTATATAGAAATTAGAAAATATACAACTATAACATATTCAAATATAGGAAGAGTTGGTATAATAGGTAAGTATAAAGATTATATAGATTATTTCTTAATGCTTATTGCACCAGAACCTGTTGAGAAAATAAAGTGTTCTAGTTGTACTTTTGAAAACAAAATGGTTTTTACATTTACATCAATATTAAAAGATAATAGTATTGAAAAAAGATTTTATGAGTTCTTGAAAGAAAGAAAAATAAATGTAGAGATAGAAAGTAATGGTGTTTTAGATGATATATCCAAAGAAACTAAGTAGTAGAAAAGGAGATCTAATATTTAAGATTTTTCTTATAAGTTCAATAATATTAGCGCTTCTTTTAACACTGATAAATAAATTAACGACTCCTGAAGTTCCATGGGCTGCACTCGCAAATGCAGGAATTATATATGTATGGATTACAGTATTTTATTCAATTAAGAAAAATATAAATATAGCAGGACATGTACTAATTCAAGCAATTGCTATATCACTACTTACAGTGTTTATAGATTATAAATTAGGTTTTGAAAAATGGTCTATAAATATATCTGTTCCTATAATAATTATGATAGCAAATGCTACAATGTTAATACTTACAATAGTAAGTCATAAAAAGTTTATTAAATATGCAATATATCAATTAATTATAGTGTTATTTAGTATGATACCATTAATATTAATAAGTGAAAATGTATTAGAAAATAAGGTACTTAGTATTGTAGCAAGCAGTATTTCTATTTTAAATTTAATACTTACTCTTTCATTATGTGCAAAAGATGTTAAAGCTGCAATTGTTAGAAAATTCCATATTTAATAAAGAAAAAAGAAATTTTATAAGAGCTATTTCATAAAGATATAATACTTCTAAAATTGTTAGAGGTGATAAAAATGGAAACAGGTTTAATAGTTAGAAAAGAAACCAAATTCGATAAAATTAGAAAAATATTAACTAGAATATTCTTTAAAGAAGAGTATTTCTTAGAGATGCAATTAGAAGAGTTGTTGCAAAGGAAGAGTGTAAATACTTCTAAAATAGTAATACCAAAGGAAATAGGAAAAAATAAATGGAAAAAGAATGAAATATGAGTGATAATATATAAAGCAAGGAAGGAAATAAAGTGAAAAATATTAAAGATTATAATTTAGATGAATTAAAAGAAGAATTAGTAAGTATGGGAGAAAAGCCATTTAGAGCAGAGCAAATATTTAAATGGATTTATCAGGAAAAAGTTAAGTCATTTGATGAGATGACTAATATATCTTTAGAACTACGTGAAAAATTAAAAGAAAATTATACAATGTGTAATTTTAATATATTAAAGAAACAAGTGTCTAAAGATGGAACAATTAAATATTTATTTGATGTATTAGATGGAAATGCAATAGAAACAGTTCTAATGAGTTATCACCATGGATATAGTATTTGTGTATCTTCTCAAATAGGTTGTAAAATGGGATGTAAATTCTGTGCATCTACTGGAATAAATTTTATTAGAAACTTGAGCTCAGGTGAAATAGTAGAACAGATATTAGCAGTAGAACAAGATGAAAATCTTAGAATATCTAATGTAGTATTTATGGGAATAGGAGAACCTCTAGATAATTATGATAATGTAATAAATGCAATACATATATTAAATAACCAAAAAGGACTAAGTATAGGAGCAAGACATATTAGTATTTCAACTAGTGGACTAGTTCCTAAAATATATAAATTAGCAGAAGAAAATATTCCTTGTACTTTATCTATTTCATTACATGCTACAACAAATGAAAAAAGAAGTAGCATGATGCCAGTAAATGATGCATACCCTATAGAAGAATTAATACAAGCATGTAAAGATTATATAGCAAAAACAAATAGAAGAATATCATTTGAATATGCTTTAGCAAAAGATAATAATGATAACTTAGAAGATGCAAAGGGATTAGTTAAGTTACTTAAAGGAATGCTTTGTCATGTGAATTTAATTCCTATTAACAAAATAGAGAATGGTTCGTATACAAAAAGTTCAAATGAGCATATAATGAAATTTAGAGATTATTTAAATGACCACGGAATAGTTGCAACTATAAGAAGAGAACTAGGTTCAGATATAGATGCAGCTTGTGGTCAATTAAGAAGAAAGAATTTGAAACAGTAAGAAATGAACTTTTATGTTCCAAAATAAAAAACAGTAAATTACATTTTTATTTACTGTTTTTTTGTTGGAATATATTCAATTATATCAGTAATAGTACAATCAAAATAATCACAAAGTCTTGCAATAACAAATATATCAAATCTAACTAATTCTCCAGTCATCAATCTTTTTAATACTTTAAAATCTGTATTTGTATCTCTCATTAATTTGTTAATACTTATATTTTTTTCTTTTAAAATATCTTCTAATTTAAATAAATAATACCCATTCTCTATGTTAACTTTAACCATTTTTATCTCCTAAAATTTATAAATAAATTATATATTTTTAATAGGATACTTGACTACTGGCTATATAACCATTATAATAACAGTATGCACTGGTTATATAACCAATATACAAAATAGAGAAAGGAGATATACAAATGTTAAAATTAAGAAAAAACGGAGGAGAAAAAGGAATAACACTTATAGCTTTAGTAATAACAATTATTGTACTTTTAATACTTGCAGGAGTATCAATTGCAATGCTAACAGGAGATAATGGAATATTAACACAAGCACAAAAAGCAAAGAATGAAACTGGAGCAGCAGCAGAAAATGAAGATAAAATACTTAGTGATTATGAAGATAAGTTAAATGAGTATACTAATCCTGATGTTAAGAGTCTAAAAATAGTTGTTAATTCAGGAGATGATAAAACAGTATCAATTGGTGATTATGGAAGCAATTTTACAGTAGATTGGGGAGATGGAACAACAGAAAATTCAGGATATGAAGTAGGTTCATCGAAAAAATTAGCATCAATAGAATCAGTACAAGTAGCAGAAATTATGGAATTAACTCATACTTATCAAGAAGCAAATAAAGAATATACAATAAGTATATCAGGTAATTACACATTATTAACAAGTTCTACAAAAGAACAAGTAATAGAGATAGCACAGTGGGGTGAAACGGAATTAAACGAACTTGATTTAAGTGGATATACAAATTTAGTTAGAATAGCAAGTCCAACCAAGAATAGTTTTAAAAATATTACTGATTTTTCTATGGCTTTTATGAATACAGGTTTAACAAGTATACCAAAAGATTTATTTGAGAATTGTCCAAATGCCACAGATTTTACAGGAACTTTTTGTAATACAAGAATAACAGAAATCCCTGAAGAATTATTTAAAAATTGTAATAAAGTAAAAAGTTTCAGTGGAACTTTTGCAGGTTGTACAGAATTAACAAATTATTTACCATTATGGGATTCTGAATATTATAATGGTGGAAATGCTAATGTTGGTATTGATAAAGTTGGACAAAGTTGCTATGGAGGATGTACAAAATTATTACAAAATGTAGAAAATATAAATGTTATACCAGAATATTGGCGTACAGATTTATCAACTTAAAAGTTTAGAAGTAAACTTAATGTTTGCTTCTTTTTTATTGTATAAAAATAAATAATAATGTTCATAATTAAAAAGAGGTGTTTAATTATGAGTGATGAGAAAAAAGATAAAATACAAGAAAATAAAGAAAATCAACAGGTTGCAAGGAGAGATGAACCAGAAGTAGGGGAAGATAGTACAAAATATGGAGAATTTATATCTACTTATTTTGCATGGATACCACTACCAGAACAGAAAGAAAAAGCTAAAAGATTACAAGAAATAACAAAGAAAGACAAAAAAGAGCGAAAAAATTAGAAAAAGTGAGATAAAGAAAGAAAAAATAAGAAAAGAATATATTTTTAACCTTCAAAAGTCAGAGAAAGTCAAAAAGATTAGTTGCAAAAAATATAGAAGTGAGTATAATAATATTGTAGGTCAAAGAAAGTCAAAGTTAAAATAAAGACAATATAGGGGGAGTTCAAAATGAGAATGTCGGATGTAATAGAAGAGTTTATAAAAGAATTATTTGATGATGGAAAGGATGCAATAGAAATACAAAGAAATGAATTAGCAGAGCATTTTAATTGTGTACCATCACAAATAAACTATGTAATATCAACAAGATTTAAGCCGTCACAAGGTTATTATGTAGAAAGTAGAAGAGGTGGCGGAGGTCATATTACAATAAAAAAAGTAAATAACGATAAAGAAGACTATATAATGCATATTATAAATAATATAGGAAATGAACTAACTGCAAATGAGGTAGATATTTTAATTAGTGATTTTCTATCTTACGACATAATAGATACAAAAGAAGCAAAATTATTAAAAGTAGCAACTAGTGATAATGTACTAAAGCTATCAAAAGATTTAAAAGATAAAGTTAGAGCAAGAATATTCAAAAACATCTTATTAAATATATAAAGGAGGAGATTAATATGTTATGTGATAATTGTGGAAAAAGAGAGGCAAACGTAAGATATACAGAAAATATTAATGGAAAGGTAAGAGAACTAAATTTGTGTGAAGAATGTAGTGAAAAATTGGGAATTGGTCAAATGGACTTTAATATGCCAATAGACTTTTCAAGCTTCTTAGGTGGATTTATGGATGATTTAATGACACCAGAAATAATGCCAATGTTTAATAGCTTAAAAACATTAACATGTAATAATTGTGGTTCAACATTTGACGATATAATAAATACAGGAAGAGTTGGATGCAAAGATTGTTATTCAGTATTTGAAGATAGGTTAGATCCAATAATTAAAAAATTACAGGGATCTAATAGACATGTAGGAAGAATTGGTAAAATAATAGATAGTAAAATAGACAGTAAAAATGGAGTAGAGAATAAAACAGAAAAAGGTAAAAGTGAAAAAGTTACTGATAATAAAGAACAAAGTAAATTAGAAAAATTACAAGAAGAGTTAAAAGCTGCAATAAAAGAAGAAAGATATGAAGATGCAGCAAAAATAAGAGATGAAATAAAGAAATTAGAAAAATAGAGGTGAAAAGTATGAATTGGTATTTACAAACAAGTGAAGATTCAGATGTAGTAAAAAGTACAAGGATAAGATTTGTAAGAAATTTAAATGATTTCAAATTCCATTTAAGTGATTCAGAATTAAAAGAATTAGAAAAAAAGATAGAAGATAACATATATGCTATAGGTTATGGATTAAAATTCTTTAGATTAAAAGATATGGATAATATAACAAAAACAAGTTTAGTAGAGAAAAACTTAATAAGTCCAACGTTTGTAGCAAAAAGGAATGAAACAGGAAGTATATTAATAAATGATGAAGAAAATATCTGTATTATGGTAGGTGGAGAAGACCACTTAAGTATACAAGTATTTAGTAGTGGATTAGAATTAGAAAATACATTAAATCTAGCAATAGAAGTTGAAGAGAAAATAGGTGAAATACTAGGATATAGTATTAGTAAAAAATATGGATATTTAACAAGCAGACTAAATGATTTAGGAACAGGATTAAAAGCATCAGTAATGGTACATTTACCAGCATTATCTAAAACTGGAAATATAAGAAAAATGCTAGATGTTGTTCGTGACTTCAATATGGATGTAAAAGGAGAATATGGAAAATCTACTAAAAATCAAGGAGATATTTATCAAATATCAAATAAACAAACTTTAGGAATTACTGAACAAGAAATTGTAAATAACTTGAAAGTAATAATTAAAAAAGTAGAAGAACAAGAAAGAGCTGCTAGAAAAATGCTAACTAAAGAATCTATAGAGTTAGAAGATATGATTTTAAGAAGTTATGGTATTTTAACAAATTGTAGGAAAATATCTTACGATGAGTCAAAAGAATTATTATCAAATATAAAACTTGGAACAGACTTAGGAATATTAGATAATCTAACAGATTCAAAAGTTCAAAAATTATACTTATATACAAAACCAGCAAATCTACAAAAGTATTTAGGAGCAAAATATGACAAAGTAGAACAAGAAGTAAAAAGAGCAGAAGTAATAAAACAAATAATAATGTCTAATTAGAAATGTTTTCATGTGGACATTTTGTACGAAAAGAAACGATAAGTGAAAGGAGTTGATTATTATGACATATAGTTTTACAAATAGAGCTAAAAAAGCTATTGAATTAGCAGATGAATTAGCAGTTGAATTAGGACATAACTATGTTGGAACTGAACATATTTTATATGGTTTAGCTAAGGAAGGAAGCGGAGTAGCTGCTAAAGTTTTAGCAAACCAAGGAATAGAACCTGATGTTATTATAGATAAAATTGTTGAATTAGTAGGTCATGAAGCACCTATTACTGAGACTTTAGGTTTTACTCCTAGAACAAAAAGAGTAGTCGAAAATGCTTTTATTGAAGCTAGAAAATTGGGATATAACTATATAGGAACAGAGCATCTTTTAATAGGTATATTAAGAGAAGGAGATAGTATAGCTGCAAGAATATTATTAGAATTAAATACAAATATTCCAAGACTTTATAATGAAATAGTAAGAGTAATAAATGAAGGAGAAGACTATAGCGGAAATGACAATGGAAACAGTGGAAAAAGAGGAGGAAGCTATAATCAAACACCAACTCTTAATCAATTTGGTGAAGATTTAACTAAAAAAGCAGAAGAAGGAAAATTGGATCCTATAATAGGAAGAAAAAATGAAATTGAAAGAGTTATTCAAATATTATCTAGAAGAACCAAAAATAATCCTTGCTTAATAGGCGAACCAGGTGTTGGTAAAACAGCAGCTGTTGAAGGATTAGCAGAAAAAATAGTTTCAGGTGATGTACCAGAAATATTAAAAAATAAGAGAGTCGTAACTATGGATATATCTGGTATGGTTGCTGGAAGTAAATATAGAGGAGATTTTGAGGAAAGAATTAAAAAAGCATTAGACGAAGTTAAAAAAGCTGGAGATATAATCTTGTTTATTGATGAAATTCATACAATAGTAGGAGCAGGAGCAGCAGAAGGAGCTATTGATGCAGCAAATATTTTGAAACCATTACTTGCAAGAGGAGAAATACAATTAATTGGTGCTACTACTTTAAATGAATATAGAAAGTATATTGAAAAAGATGCGGCATTGGAAAGAAGATTTAGTCCAGTAACTATTAACGAACCAAGTGAAAAAGATACTGTTAAAATATTAAAAGGATTACGTGATAAATATGAAGCTCATCATGGTGTTAAGATAACTGATGAAGCAATTGAAGCAGCAGTAAAAATGTCTACACGTTATATTAACGATAGATATTTACCTGATAAAGCAATAGACTTAATTGATGAAGCAGCTTCTCGTGCTAAATTACAATCTTATACAGAGCCAGACAGTTTGAAAAAATTACAAGAAGAAATTGAAGAAGTGGAAAAAGACAAAGAAGAAGCTGTTAGAATTCAGAAATTCGAAAAAGCAGCAAGTTTAAGAGATAAACAAAAAGAATTAAAAGAAAAATATGAAAAAGAGCAAAAGAAATGGCAAAATAAAAATAATAAATCAGTTACTAACATAACTGAGGAAAATATTGCAGAAGTAATCTCTAGTTGGACAGGTATCCCAGCTAAAAAGATTACAGAAGATGAGAATGAGAGATTAAAGAACTTAGAGAAAACTTTACATGAAAGAGTAATTGGTCAAGATGAAGCAGTAGAAGCAGTTGCAAAAGCAATTCGTAGAGGTAGAGTTGGATTAAAAGATCCAAAAAGACCAATTGGTTCATTCTTATTCTTAGGACCAACAGGTGTTGGTAAAACAGAATTATCAAAAGCATTGGCAGAGGCATTATTTGGTGATGAAAATGCAATGATAAGAGTTGATATGTCTGAATACATGGAACCACATTCAGTTTCAAAACTTATTGGTTCACCTCCAGGATATGTAGGATTTGATGAAGGAGGACAATTGACAGAAAAAATAAGAAGAAAACCATATTCTGTAATTTTATTTGATGAGATTGAAAAAGCTCACCCAGATGTTATGAATATGTTACTTCAAATATTAGAAGATGGAAGACTTACAGATTCACAAGGAAGAACAGTAAATTTCAAAAACACTGTAATAATTATGACTTCTAACATTGGTGCTAGATTGATCACAGATAAGAAACCATTAGGATTTACTAAATCTGGAAAAGAAGATAAAGAAAAAGAAGAGGCAGCAAAAAAGGATTATGAAGATACTAAGAAAGAAGTTATGGATGCATTAAAGAAAGAACTAAGACCAGAGTTTATTAACCGTATTGATGAAATAATTGTATTCCATAAATTAACAGATAAAGAAATTAATCAAATTATAGACATTATGTTAAAAGAAGTAACAGATAGATTAGCTGCTCAAAAGATTAAGATAGAACTAGAACCAGAAGTTAAAGAGTTAATTGCAAGCAAAGGTATTGATAAAAACTTTGGTGCAAGACCATTAAGAAGAACTATCCAAAGTGTATTAGAAGATAGACTTGCAGAGGAAATCTTAGATGGCAACCTAAAGAAAAATAAAACAAATAAGATAGGAGTAAAAGACGGTAAAGTAATAGTTGAGTAATTTTAATAAAGGAATATACTAATTTGTATATTCCTTTATTATGTATAATATAAGGAAAATTGAAAAATATTCTAAAAAATGGTATAATATAAAGAGTATTCGTTGGTACGGCGAATATAAAAAAACGTACTAGTTTGTAGGAAAACCACTAAAATTTTAGTGGTGTGCACAAGGAGAAATGGAGACAACAATGTTTAGAACTTTGTGCAATGTGGTAAAGAATTACAAGCCGTTCTTCTTTTTTGTTCTTTTGATTTTTATTGCATCCAGCCTTGCAGTGGCTTCAAAAGAATTGGTGGACGAGACCGAAGGTCTTATGCTAGTGGTTGAAGTATTTGTTTCGTTTTATGTTTCGGCATATGTATGTTGCCTATTTGAGCATTGCGCTGATGCAATGCGGTATATGGAGCGAAAACCATTGGCAACAAAAAAGGAAGCATGGGAAGTTACTAAATTTAATGACGATAATGTAGAGTTATTTTTGTGATTCTTATATCAAGCAGGAGCGCGCCAAGATGAGGCGTGTTTCCTGCTTTTTATTGTATATATACTTCCGGCTATGCCGGTAGTAATGAAAGCTTTAGCTTTATAGCAAAGCAACTCCTTTCAT